>NZ_JAAOHT010000004.1:757-129118 GCF_011440255.1 Haloarcula sp. JP-Z28
AGAACTGCTTGGAGTTGTTGGCGTTATCGATGTCGACGTCCCCGGTGCGATAGATGTGGAAGTGGTGGCCGCTGGGGGACATTGCTTCGCCTTTGACGTAGAGACGGACCTTTCCGCCACCGTTGACCTTGATCCGCCCGTTGTTCTCGATGTAGACGTAGTCCCGGACAGCGATAGTCACGTCGTCACCACCTGTGTTAATCGTCAGCGTCTCGCCGCTCAGCGTCAGGTCTTCGAGGTAGTATGTGCCCGCGTCCAGCGTCTGGTCACCAGCGGCAAGCTGGTTCCCCGAAATGCTGCCGGTCGCGCCGTTGGCATTGGTATCGCTTGCGTTGGCGACTCGCCGGTTCACCAAGCCATCGATAGCGCCAGCTCCCTCGACACCCGAAATCTGTCTGACATTGCCGTTAACAGTGCCCTTGATATGCTTCGTGGTCGAGTATTCCACGTCACGGGTGACGACACCGCTTCCTTTGACCTCGACCCGGTCTCCGGACCGAACAGCGCCATCCACCTCGCTGTTCCCTTTCACGTACACGTCACCGGCTGTGGTGATTGTTCCGAACGACCCCCGTGAGGTCGAATAATCGCCGACAGACGAATTGTAGCTATCCGTTCGAGCGGGGTCGGTACCACTGCCGGAGAGCGCAATCTGTCCGCCAGCGGACGTGGCCGCGACGGCGCTCGTCACTTCTCGCGGCCCCGTCGGCACGACAAGCGTCGTGGTCACGCTGTCGTTTTCGTGGTCGTAGTACGCATCGCCATCGGTCCGCTCTTCGAAGTAGCGCCCCCAGGACCGGTAGTACTCGCTCTGGACGGTGATGTTGACCGTCCCCGTATCCAGCGGATTGATGTTCCCAGCCGCCTGGTCGGGATACACCTGCGTCGTGCCGTCCTTCGAGATGCTCGCCCGTGAGCCAAGCGACCGGTCGCCACGGACAGTGATGAGTGGGAGCGTCAGCGTCGCGTCGCGGTAGTAGAACTCCGGCGGTGAAACCATGACACTGCCACTGTCGGAACGCCGCCACACCCCGCCGCCCTGATAGGCGACTTTCTGGTTCCCGTTTTCGTAGATGACCGCCCCGAGCCGCTCGTCCATCAGCGTGACTGTCGTCGACGGCGAAGCCGAGTGGTTGGTGATATTGACGGTCATCCGACCGGCACTGTCGTCGATTCGGTACGAGGACCTGTCCGTCCCCACGAGAGACACCCGCTGGCTGTCAGAGTTCCCAAGCGCCACCAGCGCCGCCTGAGAGTCCAGCTGGGTCATCCCAGTCTCCGCCCGGGAGACATCGAGCCCGGCCTCAGTATCGACCAGCGCCGTCGCTCCCAGGCTGACAACGACGCCGGAACCGACGATGACGAGACTGAGAACCAGTATCAGCCCGAGCGGGGCTGATTGTGCCCGTTGCTGACCCCGACCCTGACCCCAGGGGAATCGCATTATCCGACAGTAGTTATCACAGCTGATAAGGCTGCTGGCCGTCCCGTCAATAGTCGCTACCAGCGACTGTCTATGGCAGCCACAACAAAAACCGACCGACGCTAAGTGCTACCATTTCTGGTAGTGATGAAGTGAGGTGTGTCGGCGGTCAATTGGACGTGATGTTGACGTCGTTCGTCGAGATGTGGAGATAGGTGATCGCAACCACGCTCGTGTCTTTGGGAATTGTACGCTCTTGTTTGAGTGCCCGGTCAAAGTGGACTCTGCCACCCTTTTCCAGTTCGACTTGGCTGGTGACCGCACCGCCGTAGAGTTCGCTCTTCCATATCTCGAACCTGCTCGTTCCGGTCTTTCCCCCCGGCGCGTAGATGACGCCAGTGACTTTGGACTTGTCTGACCCTTTCTTCTCCATCCGGGCCTGGAGATTATCTTTGCCGTAGATCCACACTTGCGTCGACCGCTCACTGACCGCCCCGGTTGTCCTGATCTCACTCGCCCGTGTGAAGAAGTGATAGCCGTCAGCGCTCCCGCCCGACGCGGGCGACTCGCCTTTTACGTAAATCTTCACCTGATTCGGGCCGGACACCGTGATATCGTTTCCGGTGTTGAGGCTCACGTAGTTCTCGACGCCAATGATTACGTTTCCACCAGTCGTGTCGAACTCCACGTCGTCACTGAGGTCGATTCTGTCGACGTGATAGCGGCCCGCGGACAGGGTCGTCGTCCCCTCGGTCCCGTCGATGACGCCGTCGTCGGCTATCGTTCCCCCGTTATCGTTCGACGACGATAGGTCGTCGACCTGTGTGTCGACATGGGAGTTGATATTGGTGGTATCACCGAACGAACTGATCTGTTCGTCGGAGCAGGAACCCGAACACGCTCCGTGTTTGTCGTCGAACGTGTCCGCCCACTCTACCCGGTCGCCGTTGAACGTCATCGAGTTACTACTGAATTCGACGCGACCGCCCGAGGTGATGTTTCCGTTCAGTTCCGCACTCCCGGTGACGGTGATATCGCCTGCCGTCGTGAGATTGCCGCTATCACCGGCCTCGGAGGCGTCGTAGCCGTCCCCGTCCGCCGAGGTATAGCTGTCGGTAAATGCATCGTTCCCGCTCAGTTTGATCGAACCGGCGTCGCTCGTCGCGGCGACGGCGCTCCGCACCGTTCGCGGCCCTGCAGGGACCTTGAGAATAATCGAAACCCGATTCCTATCGGGGTGGTACGTCACGTCACCGTCCGTTCGCTCCTCGAAGTACCCTCCCCATGCGCGGTAGTACTCGCTCTGAACGGTAACGTTGACTTTCCCATCTTCAAGCGGGTTCGTGAAATTCGCGTTGCGCGTGCTGTTCGGAAAGTGCGACGTTGTTTGGTTGTGAGAGATCGACGCGCTGTCTCTGATTGCCCCGGACCCACTCACCGTTACGAGCGGCAGCGTTAGCGTCGCATCCCGGTAGTGGAACTCGGGTGGGGACACCATCACCGATGTTCCGTCGCCGTTAGTCCGCCAGACGCCGCCCCCCTGATACGCGAGTCGCGTCTCATCGCTGCCGTGATACGCCACCTCACCCATCGATTCGTTGAATACGGTCGTCCGACTCCCGGACGTTGTATTCTGATAGGAGACGTTCATCCACCCGGCATCCTCGTCGATTTGATAGGTGCTTGAACTGCTCGCGGGAAGGGAAACCTGTTGTACGTCCGTCTGTCCCAGTGCCACGAGCGCGGTTTTGGAGTTGAGTTCCGTCAACGACTTTTCGGTTCGTTCCACATCGAGTTGCGTCTGCGTGGTCGTGATTGCGTCAGCACCCAGTGCGACGACCGCTGTCGTCGATACAATCATCACCGCAAAAACTAGCGCCAGTCCGAGCGGAGCACTTTGCCCACGGTTTCCGAGGCCCCACCCAGCGCTACCCATATTACACAGACGTACTCCGGCAAACAGTTTAAAACAGTCGGGCACGTTATCAATTGTAATACTGCGAAGAAGGTTCTCTGTGGTATGGATTCGTGGACGGTGTCGTCGTTTCGAGACTCGGCTGGGAAGCGGAACGGTTTAGTCGCGCCCTCTCAGACAGGAAGATGGGAACAGCACGACCGCAAATCTGACTCGCTGTGGACTTTCACAGCTCGGGATTGCGGCCGTGTTCGGCACTGTACAGTGCCAATACGCCTCGTAACGAGAGCGGTTCGTGCGGTTCCAACCAGATTACAATGGCACGAATGCATACACGCCGTCGCGGTTCGTCCGACTCGGACAAACCGGCGGCAGACGAACCCCCGGAGTGGAGCGACGTTGACGAGGACGCCATCGAAGCGCGCGTCGTCGAACTGGCCGAACAGGGCCACTCGCCCAGCGAGATCGGCCTGAAGCTGCGCGACGAGGGCGTTCAGGGCACGCCGATCCCTGACGTCTCGCTCGCGACCGGCAAGAAAGTCACTGAGATCCTCGAGGAGAACGAAGCCGAACCGGACCTGCCGGAAGACCTTCGGAACCTGCTCGAACGGGCCGTCCGCCTTCGCGACCACATGGACGAGAACCCCGGTGACTACCAGAACAAGCGTGCGCTCCAGAACACGCAGTCGAAGATCCGACGCCTCATCGACTACTACCGTGGTGACGAGGTCGACGAGGACTTCACCTACAGCTACGACAACGCCGTCGAGGCGCTGGGTCTCGAATAGATGTCGGCGACCGGTCGGGAACCGACGCCAGCCACGTCGCCCGGTGACCTCGCCGGGTCGCTGCGGGAGGCCGCCTTTGTGCGCCTCGTCAGCGACGCGACCGGCGAGGCGCTGGCCGCGACCGGCCTGCTGGCGCGGGCACTAGACGACACGCCGTTCCAGGCGAGCGTCGTCCGCCCGTTCGAGGACCCCGACCGGACCACTGAGACCGACATCACCATCGCAATCGGTCGCACGCAGCCGACCGCCGACGTAACGTTGACCGACCGCGCCGCCGCGACTGCCTTCGAGACCGCCCGCGAACTCGGTACGGCCGACCCCGCGCTCGCCCTGGCCGGCACGATTGCCGCCGGGGACGTTGACGGGACCGTCGCCGAAGCCGCCGAGCAGGCGGGGCTCGACCAGCGGCCCGGCGTCGCAGTGCCGGGTACAGACCTCGCGGACGGGCTAGCCCACTCGACGCTGTTCGTCGCGCCCTTCTCGGGCGACGCCGACGCAGCGCGGGCCACACTGGCGGAACTCGACATCTCGCCCGACGGACCTCCGTCGGCCGACGACCACCGACGCCTCGCGTCGCTGGTCGCGCTGACAGTAACCACGGACGCGCCGCCCCGGGCCGCCAACGCGGTCCAGCGCGCACTCCGTCCGACAGCAGGCGGCCCCTTCGAGACTGTCGGTGGCTACGCCGACGTGCTCGACGCCGTCGCCCGCGAACAGCCGGGCACCGCCGTCGCACTCGCACTCGGCCACGAGGCCGTCAGCGAGGACGCGCTGGCCGCCTGGCGCAGTCACGCCACACGCGCCCACGACGCAGTGTCCGAGGCGACCACGGGCCGGTACGACGGCCTGTTCGTCGCTCGCGGCGACGCGATGCCGACCGGCACTGTCGCCCGCCTATTCGCAGACTACCGCGCGCCGGAACCGGTGACGCTCGTCGTCACCGACGACCGGGCCGCAGCCCGCGCCACGGACGGCCGGGACGTGGCCGAAACGATGCGCGCAGCCGCCGAAACAGTCGGCGGCGACGCCGTTGGAACGGGCGACCGGGCACGCGCCCGGTTCGACGTTTCGACGGCCGACTTCATCGAAGCGTTCCGGGAGGCAGTATGAGACGGGCCGAGATTCGGACGACACACGACTCGCCCGAACGCGTCGCACGCGCGGTGCGGCCGGACAACACCGACGAAATGACCACGCGTGTCGAGGGTGATGCCGTGGTCACAACTGTCGAGCGTGATTCGACCGGCGGCCTGCAGGCGACCGTCGACGACTACGTCGTCAACATCCGGGTTGCAGCACAGCTCGCAGACCAACACACACAATCCAACCATGAGTGAACGAAGCGTTTCCAAGCGCACAGAACAGAAACGGTGGTACACCGTGCAGGCTCCCGAGCAGTTCGACCGGGAGGTTCTCGGTAAGACACCGGCAGAGGAACCGGACAAGGTGCTCGGACGCACCATCGAAACAACGCTCGGCGAACTGACCAACGACGCCAGCGAGAACAACACGAAGCTGACCTTCAAGATCAACGAGGTCGCCTCGGACTCAGCGTACACGGAGTTCATCCGTCACGAACTCACGCGGGACTACCTCCGCTCGCTCGTCCGCCGAGGCTCCTCGAAGGTCGAGGCCTACATCACCGTGCTGACCACGGACGACTACCGCGTCCAGATTCAGCCGGTCGCCGTGACGACCAAGAAGGCCGACGCCTCTCAGGAGAAGGCCATCCGCCGAACGATGATCGACCTCGTTCGCGAGACGGCCGAAGACCACACCTTCGAACAGCTCATCGACAGTGTCGTCGAAGGGCGCCTCTCCTCGGCTATCTACGGCGAGGCCAAGGACATCTACCCGCTCCGACGCGTCGAGATCAAGAAGACCACGCTCGAAGCGCGGCCCGAAGAAGTCGCCGCCGAAGAAGAGACGGCCGTCGACGTGGACGAAGAAGACGTCGACGTCGAAGCCTAACACGTTCAAGCACCGACGTTCGATTTTTCCGCCGTAGTGAGAAACCCTCTAACAGCGACGCGGCAGACGCGAGTCTCTGCTGTGACGTATACTGTCACACGACGGCGATAAGCTAGCAACCGAGAACGCAAAACAGCGTGTGAACGGCTCGCTCAGCGCGGACGAGGATGCTGCAAGAAAAGTGATGACGTGGCTACTCGCCGCTCGCCGCCGTATCGGGGTTTTCGGTTACGACGACAGTCCCGACCATTCCGGCTCGTTCGTGTGGGATGCAGAAGTAGGCATACTCGCCGACTGTCTCGAAAGTGTGGGTGAAATCGTCACCCTCGTACATCGTCCCGCCAGAGGAGTTCCCCCAGTTGTCACGGGCCGCCTGCTCGGTGTCGAAGCCGCCGGAGGCGAAGTAATCGGCCTCGTCGGGGATATCGTCCTCGTAGGCCGTGACCGAATGGCCCTGCTTGCTCGTGTTGAGCCACCGCACGGTCGTCCCCGGTTCGACGGTAATCTGTACCGGGCGAAACGCCGCCGCCGACATCCCCACGTCGTAGTCGGTGTCAGCGCTCCCACCGCCGAGACAACCGGCGAGCCCTGCGACTGCCGCCGGGCCGGCCGCACGGAGAAACTGCCGTCGGTCCATACGCCGACTCGGGACTGCAGAGCCAAAGACCGCTCGGTTCCGGACCGTGGTCAGTCTCTAGATCCCACTCACGACGCAGTCAGTGGCGCTCACTCGAAGGTCAGCCCGTCACGGAGGTCGCGGGCGTCGGCGAGCAGGCCGTCGCGGTCGTCGTCGGTCATCGTCACGTGCCCCATCTTCCGGAGGCCGTACACTTCGCGCTTGCCGTACCAGTGCAGGTGTGCCCGCGGCGTCCCAAGCACACTGTCCTCGCCCCGTAGCTCCGCCGGCTGGCGCTCTGAGACATCCCCGAGGATGTTGGTCGACACAGTGGGGAACCGCTGGTCGGTCGACCCCAGCGGCTGGCCGGTGACAGCGCGGAGGTGTTGCTCAAACTGCGAGGTGTGACACCCTTCGATAGTCCAGTGGCCGGAGTTGTGCGGGCGCGGCGCAATCTCGTTGAGCAGAATCTCGCCGTCGGTCGTCTCGAACAGTTCGATGCCGAACACGCCGCGGCCGTCCATCACGTCGAGCACGTCGTGCGCGACATCTCGGGCGCGTTCGCGGACGGCTCGTGACGCTCTGGCCGGCGCGACGGACTCCCGGAGGATTTCCTCACGGTGAATCGTCTCGGTGACCGGGAACGTGTCTCGCTCGTCTGCACCGCGACAGCCCATGACCGCCAGTTCCCGCTCGAAATCGACCATTGCCTCGACCATCGCGGGGCCGGCGATCTCGTCGACAGCGTCCTCGACTTCATCCGGGCCCTCAACGCGGATGTTCCCGCGGCCATCGTAGCCGCCGGTTCGGGCCTTGAGCATTGCGGGGTAGCCCAGTTCCTCGCAGGCCTCACGGAGGTCATCGGCGGTGTCAACGGCGCGGAACTCGGGGACCGGAACGCCAGCGTCCGACAGCCGGCGCTTCTGGACGAGCTTGTCCTGAATCGTTCGGAGCGTTTCGGGAGCGGGATGTACCGGCGTCCCTGTCTCTTCAGCGACCCGTTCAAGCACGTCCGGGTCGGCCAGTTCGATCTCGAAGGTGAGGTAGTCGGCGCGCTCGGCGAGTTCCCGCAGGGTTGCCGCCTCGTCGAAGTCCCCGACAATCTGGTCGCGGACGACCGGCGCGGCCGGGCAGTCCGGCGTCGGGTCGGTCACGAGCAGTTCAAGACCGAGCGGTGCAGCCGCCTCGCCCAGCATCCGGCCGAGTTGGCCACCGCCGACCACGCCGACGGTCGGCCCTGGTGACGTGAGCGTCATACCGCGCGCTTTCACAGCAGCAGGGTTAACCGTTCGGTTCTCGGCCGTAGGACTCGTGGACCCACACCGTCATGTCGTTCGAGCCGTATTTCGTTCGCATCCGGTGGGTTCTGGGCACGTATCCGGCGGCTTCGAGCTGTTCGGCAGGGACCGTGCTATCAATCTGCTGGGTGATGACTATCGGTGGCTGGTCGGCCTGCGCCTGCTCGGCGAGCCTGTCGGACCGGTTCTCACAGGAGACGTTCACGTCCTCGGCCGCGTAGTACCACGGCAGCGGCAGTGAATTGTGCCATTGCAAGCAGGTCGGTCTGGTGTTCCACCACGAGTCGTTCCACTGACCGCGGTCTTCTTTGACGTACGCGTCGTCGCCGTCGTAGGCGTCGCCGCGCTCTCCGTGATACATGACGACATCGGTGCCGTTTCCGTTGGCCGTCGCGATTCGGTCCATCTCCGCCAGATCCGCACGGAGCGACTCCTGTGGCTGGGCGTACTGGACCAGCGGGTTCCCCTCCAGATGCTCGTTGGTGTACACCCGCGTTGCGGTCGTGTTGACGACGAGTGCAGTAACGAGCAGGACGATGGCAGCGGCGATGGCAGCGCCGGTCACGTCGTCGGTCGACAGCGATTCGTTCCCCCACCGGATCACAGCAGCGAGTCCGACGGCGGCCGGAATCGACAGCGGGACCACGACGTGGACGGCGAGCCACGGCGCGCCGATGTCGGTCCCGATGGGGTAGCCCAGAATCGAGACGTAGCCGCCGTAGGCCGCGAACGGGACGAGGTGGCGCGGCTCGACGGTTCCGAGCCGGTCGAGCGCGTACCCGAACGCCGAGAACAGGACCAGCGGGGCGGCGGTGTAGCCCAGCGCTTTCAGCAGCACCTCATAGTGGCCGTCGACGCTCTCGTAGAACGTTTCGATAGAGTCGACCAGGCCCGTTTCAGTGGTCGTGGCTTTCTCCGAGGCCGGCGAGAACCACTCGCTGTACTGGCCGACGACGCGCTCCCATGTGGTCTGGACGAGTTCCGGGAACAGCGATGGGTTCGTCACGCCGGACCAAAAGTTCACGTCGCCACTCGCGACCGGTGCTGGCGGGTGTTCGATGCCCGCGACACCGGCCCCCCGCGGGGCGTAGAAGAACAACGAGACGAAGCCGAACACCAGCGCGGCAAGGACGATGTGGCTCGCGTACGCTGCGAGGACGGAGGCGGCGCTGTCATGGCGGTCGCGGAACGAGCGAACGATGTTGACAACGAGCCCTACATCCGCCCGGACCCGGCCCGACAGCCGGCCCCAGATTGCACCGAGGCTCGGGACGGTCCGGAGGAAGCCGACGGCGTCGCGGTAGCCGTTCGGGAGGACGAGCACCTTCGCCAGCAGAAGGCCGGT
This sequence comes from Haloarcula sp. JP-Z28, assembly GCF_011440255.1. Taxonomy (NCBI): domain Archaea; kingdom Methanobacteriati; phylum Methanobacteriota; class Halobacteria; order Halobacteriales; family Haloarculaceae; genus Haloarcula; species Haloarcula sp. JP-Z28. The sequence goes on from NZ_JAAOHT010000004.1 coordinate 10,114, forward strand.
CGCGCCGAGCCACGTTAGCACGTAGACGATGGCGTTCTCCTTCGAGGCGAACCCGAGCGCCATGAACGCGGCGACGCCGTAGAGATACCGCGCCTTCCGAGTGTCAACGAACCGGACGAGCAGGCCGAAGGCGGTGAACATGAACGCCGCGACCAGCACGTCGCTGCGCATGAACCGCGAGAAGTACAACAGCACCGGATTGAGTGCGAGAAACACAGCCATGAGAACAGTCTCGTCGGACCGGAGGTGCTTGCGAAAGAGCAGCGCTGTCAGCGGGAGCAGGCCGCCGACAATCGCGACCGGGAGCCGCATCGTGAAGTCGGTCGGCGCAGCGACGGTGAACATCCAGCTATCGACGTGTTGAATGAACGGGCCGTGGATGATGTAGCGATACGCGAACGACCCAGAATCGCGGAGATGCAGCGCCCAGTAGGCCACGCGGCCCTCGTCGAAGTGGGCGACGCGGCTCCCGAGCGCCGCGATTCTGAGGACGAGTCCGAGAAGCGTCACGGCGACGACGAGCTTCACGGCGGCGCGGGGGTCGTCCGCGAACCAGGACCGGCTCCGGTCCCGGAAATCGTGGAGGGCAGACAGCAGGGACGACTCAGCCATATCTGGCTCAAGCACATGGGGCATTAGAATCCTTCTGGTTTCTATAACAGGATTTTAAGCTACCCGCCCGTCGCCGATATCGACGTAGCGACCTGTGGCCGTGCAAGCACGGAACGGTAGTTCTTTAGTCGCCCCTGCCCGGGTGTCAGGTATGGTGCAGCTCGGGCTGGTTGTTGCCCAGTATGATAAACACGGGGCCGTTATCGAGGAGATGGAGCACGGGGCTTACGAGGCCGCTGCCGACAATGACGCCGAGATTGTCGCGTCGATTGATGTCCCGGGGTCCTACGATACGCCGCTGGCCGCCGACCGGCTCGCGCGCCGGTCGGACATCGACGCCGTGGCCGTCCTCGGCGCAATCATCAGCGGCGACACCGACCACGACCAGATCATCGGCAACGCCGCCGCACAGGGGCTGACCGACGTCTCCCTCGACCGAGACACCCCCGTCACGCTGGGCATCATCGGCCCGGGCATGAGCCAGGACGAGGCCGAGGCCCGAACCGACAAGGGGGACTCAGCCGTCCGGAGCGCAATCGAACTCGCCACTGAACTCGAACAATGACTATGGACTTTGCATCCCGCGTCGAACGTGTAGAACCGAGCGCGACCCTCGCAATCAGCAACAAGGCCGCAGAGCTGGAAGCCGAGGGGAAAGACGTCGTCGACCTGAGCGTCGGCGAACCCGACTTCGACACGCCAGAGAACATCAAAGACGCCGCCAAGGACGCACTTGACGCCGGCCACACCGGCTACACGTCCTCCAACGGCATCCCCGAACTGAAGGAGGCAATCGCCGACAGTCTCCACGATGACGGTCTCACTCAGTACGGCCCGGACAACCTCATCGTCACGCCGGGCGGTAAGCAGGCGCTGTACGAGATCTTCCAGACCATCATCGATGACGGCGACGAGGTCGCCCTGCTCGACCCGGCCTGGGTGTCCTACGAAGCGATGGCGAAACTCGCCGGCGGGACGCTGACCCGTGTCGACACTGCCGCCCACGACTTCCAGCTTGAAGGCGCGCTCGACGACCTCGCTGACGCCGTATCCGACGAGACGGAACTGCTTGTCGTCAACTCGCCGGGCAACCCCCACGGCGCGGTGTACTCCCGCGATGCGCTGGAGGGCGTCCGTGACCTCGCTGTCGAGCACGACATCACGGTCATCTCGGACGAGATCTACAAGGAGATCACCTACGACGGCGTCGAAGCCGTCTCACTGGGCACGCTTGAAGGCATGGAAGACCGAACAATCACCCTCAACGGCTTCTCGAAGGCCTACTCGATGACCGGCTGGCGGCTGGGTTACTTCGCGGCCCCGGAAGAACTGGTCTCACAGGCCGGCAAGGTCCACTCCCACTCCGTCTCCTGTGCCGTGAACTTCGTCCAGCATGCCGGCGTCGAGGCCATCACGAACACCGACGACGCCGTCGAGGAGATGCGTCAGGCCTTTGCCGAGCGCCGCGAGTTCCTCATGGGCCTGTTCGAAGACCACGGCGTCCACGTCCCCGAGCCACAGGGCGCGTTCTACATGATGCCCGAAATCGCGCCGGATGGTGACGATACCGAATGGTGTGATCAGGCTATCTCCGAGGCACAGGTCGCGACCGTCCCCGGAACCGCGTTCGGGACGCCCGGCTACGCTCGTATCTCTTACGCCAACAGCAAGGAGCGACTGCAAGAAGCCGTCGACCACCTCGCCGAGGCGGACCTGATCTAAGCGCCTCGCTGCGGCTCACTCTCTTCGACACTCGGTAGCGCAGCCGTCTGGACCGCAAAAAAAAGTGGACAGGCCGCGGAAACGGCTACTTCTGCTACGTTACGACGAACACTGTCACCAGCGTGAGGATGACGAGGGTCTCGGGCAGGACTGTGAGAATGAGGCCCCGACCGAACATATCGGGGTCCTCGGCGATGGCCCCGACCGCCGCCGCGCCGATACCGCGCTCGGCGAACCCGGATCCCAGCGCCGCTAACCCGACGGCGAGGGCTGCGAGTCCCCCCGCGAGATAGCTGGCCGCCTCGGCGGAGATCGCTGGACCGCCGGTCTGTAACACGACCGCGCTTGCGGTTCCTGACATGGCAGTTTTCCATTCGGCGGCGAGGGCAATCACCGGACCGATGACTTCCACCCCCCGGTATTCATGCTTGTGTTTTACCATGCTCGCTGGCGGATGAAACGAATGTACAGTTTTCTGGTGGGAATCCACTTGATTTCTGAACAGCGATGGCGTTCGAACCAGACGCTGTTTCGAGCAGTTGCCGGCGAACTATTTTGCTCCAACCGCTGGAACAGTCGGTATGCGTACCCGGAGAACGGTGCTCGTCCTCTCGGCCGGAACACTTTGTCTGGCCGGCTGTGGGTCCCATGGCGACGGCTCGAACGGCGGTCTCGCCGTCGAGACCGCAGATGCGTCCGTCGCGCCCGGTGAGACAGCACGGATCGAAGTGCAGGCCTCGTCAGTTGGCGTCCTGACCTGGCAACTGGCCGAGATTCCCGAGCGCTGGCAGGTGACACACAAGGGATTCAAGCCGGAGCCGACCGCCGTTCGGGAGTCGTATCCACCTGAGCTAGTCTGGGACCCTGTTGTTGATTCGGTTACCGGTACCCTGGCTGTGGCCGTCCCAAACGACGCGTCACCCGGCGAGTACGCGCTGGCGGTTGAGGCCGGCACGGATGCCTCTGACGAACGGGTGGTCTCGGAAGCAACGGTCACCGTCGAGGGGGCAGCGTGATGGCGAACAACCCAGCCGTTCACCGCAGGGAGGCTGTCATAGGTCAGGCTGTTCGACGTGGCGCTCCCAGAAGGCCGGCTGCGTGTACTTCGCGTAGGCGCCCTGATAGCCAGCGAGTTCTGCAACCGGCGTGAGGAGCCGTGACAGCGGTTCGAGCCGTTCCTGTCTCGTGAAGACTGTGTTGCCGTCGAGACGGTCCGCGACGAGGGCCTGCTGGAGCGGGTTCTCGGAGTTTCCATCGTCGTCGTGGGCCAGACCGCCGAGTGTCGGGAGTACTTGCCGGAGTCGACCCGGCGAGTAGATGTTCGTGATGACGACGGCTCGCTTGTCGGTGTCGTTCCGGAAGGTGTGCGTGACGCCTGTCTCGACGGTGGCCGTTTCGCCCGCCGTCACCTCGTGGTCCGTGCCATCAAGCATCATCGTCAGCGAGCCCCGTTCGACTTCGAAGCGTTCCGGGCTCTGCTCGTGATAGTGTTCGGGTGGCCCGCCGTAGCCGGGTCCGAAGACGCTGAGCGTCCGGATGGTGTCGCCCGATCCCTCCAGCGGAATGCCCCACACAGGTCGGGTCGGATGTGACGTGACAGGGCCGGTTCGCTCCCGAACTCGGTCGGCGAACTGGCTATCGGGGTCCAGTTCGAACCCGGTTCCCGGAACTGGGTCGCCGTTGGCGTCAAGCGTCCGGCCTGTCGTGACGGTTGACATAGCCACTAGTTGGCCTGCGACCTCGAAAGTGTTGTCTTCTCAGCTCCGTTCGTTGAGAATCCGGTCGATAATCCGGCCAGTCGACAGGACCCGGTCAGCCGCCTCAGTTTCCAGCGGACTGGCCCGACAGATATCACAGTCGATACCCCGGGCGGACAGCGCCGCTTCGAGTTGCTCGTCGTCGTGGTGCTGGTCGTAGCCCAGTGCGATGATGTCCGGTTCGATGCGCTCGATCGGGATGAAGATATCTTCGGAGTGGCCGAGATGTGCTTCGTCAACCGGCTTGAGCGCCCCGACCATCTCCCGGCGTTGCTCGTCCGGGACGACAGGCGGCTCCTTGTGCGTGACGTTGACCGAGCGGGCCACGATGACGTGGAGTTCATCACCCATGTCGGCGGCGTCCTGCAGGTAGTGGACGTGGCCCGGGTGCAGAATGTCGAATGTTCCCTGTGCGACGACGCGGGTCACTGATCGAACTCCTCCTCGCGTAGCTCGGCGTCGATGTCAGCCTGGTCGAAATCGAAAAAAGACTCTTCGGGCGGCTCTACGTCGAGCACCGGCAGTTCGACTTCTGTTCCGTCGCTGTCGAACGCCTTCCAGTCATCGTGGCCATACGGGTAGCCGACGATGATATGGACGTCGCCGCGACCAAACGTCGCGAGGTCGGCGTCGCTGGGTTTGAGGACACCGTTCGGGTGCGAGTGAATTGACCCTGCTGCTCGCATATCATTCGGCACCATGCTCGTCTTGACGGTCGCACTGACCGGGTTCGACTCTGTCCCCGGGATAACGAGAACGTCGGTCAGAACTGTCCCATCTTCGTCGAGCCCGAGCTTGCTGGCGTCATCGCCCCGGAGGAAGCCCATATACTCGTTAGGATGGGCCTCTTCGGAGGCAGCGAGCGCGAACTCGAGTGCGGACTCCGCGATCCCGAGTATCCCGCTCGTTCGAAACAACCCCATACCACGCAGTCAGGTCGGACGCTTTTTACGCGTTGTGTTCGTCCCTCCGCGGATTCCGAAGAGTACAAACGGGGGAGCACCGAAGGATTGACAAATGTCTTCGCCAACTGGCACCGGTGACGGTGCGACGGTCCCCGACGGCGGGACCATCGTCTACGATCTCGCGGACCAATGTACGTCCGATGATCTCGAAGAAGGCGCACTGTACCACGCAACTGTCAACGGCACCGTCGAATACGGCGTATTCGTCGACCTTTCCGACGCTGTTTCCGGGCTCGTCCACGACTCTAATCTCTTGGGCCAGTACGACGTGGGTGACGATCTTATTGTCGAACTCGGCGAGATCCGTCCCGACGGCGACCTGAGCTTCGAGGAAGTACGGGTTGCTGACTACGAGGAACAGCGTGTTGCCCACGGCAACGCGACCACCGTCGCTGACCTCGACGACGCGACCGGTGAGACGGTCATCATCGAGGGACAGGTCGTCCAGATCAAACAGACCGGCGGTCCCACCGTGTTCCAAGTCCGTGACGAAACCGGTATCGTCCCATGTGCTGCCTTCGAGGAGGCCGGTGTCCGGGCGCACCCCGACGTCGAAATCGACGATATCGTCCGCGTCTCCGGGCGCGCAGAGGAGCGCGACGACGGCCTGCAGGTCGAAGCCGAATCGCTGACCGTGCTCGACGGCGAAGAAGCCGCCGCTGTCGAGAGTGACCTCGACGCCGCACTGGCCGAGGCCGCCGAACCAGCCGATGTCGAACCACTGGTCGAATGGCCTGCTTTCGAGAAGCTGTGGGACGACCTCCGGGAAGTCGCGACGGAACTCCGCAAGACAGTGCTTTCGGGCCGTCCGATCCGGATGCGTCACCACGCCGACGGTGACGGGCTCTGTGCGAGCGTCCCGCTGCAGGTCGCACTGGAATCGTTCATTGCCTCCCAGTACGAGGACGCCAGCGCGCCCCAGCACCTCCTCAAGCGCCTGCCGAGCAAGGCCCCCTACTACGAGATGGAGGACGTAACGCGGGACCTCAACTTCGCGCTGGAGGACCGCACCCGTCACGGGCAGAAGCTCCCGATGCTGCTGATGCTCGACAACGGCTCCACCGAAGAGGACACGCCGGCCTACCGAAACCTTCGACACTACGACATCCCGGTGGTCGTCGTCGACCACCACCACCCGGACCCGGAAGCCGTCGAGCCGCTCATCGAACAGCACGTCAATCCGTACCTCCACGACGAGGACTACCGCATCACCACGGGGATGCTGTGTGTCGAACTCGCCCGGATGATCGACCCCGACCTCACCGAGGACCTCCAGCACGTTCCCGCGGTCGCGGGCCTGTCTGACCGCTCCGAGGCTGAGGCGATGCGGGACTACATCGGCCTCGCAAGCGAGAAGGGCTACGACGAGAACGATCTGCGCGACATCGGCGAAGCCCTCGACTACGCGACCCACTGGCTGCGCTACAACTCCGGCGAAGAGCTGATCACTGACGTGCTGAACGTCGACTGTGACGACCGAGACCGCCACGGCGAAGTCGTCGAGTTCCTCTCCGAACGCGCCGAACGCGATGTTGAGGACCAGCTCGATGCCGCCATGAGTCACGTTGACCACGAACGGCTCGACAACGGCGCACACCTCTACACCATCGACGTGGAGAACCACGCCCATCGCTTTACTTACCCTGCGCCGGGCAAAACGACCGGCGAAATCCACGACCGGAAGGTCGCCGAGACCGGTGACCCCGTCATCACCATCGGCTACGGCCCGGACTTCGCCGTCCTGCGCTCGGACGGTGTCCGTCTGGACATCCCGCGGATGGTAACCGAGCTCAGCAAGGAGGTCGACGGTGGCGGCGTCTCCGGTGGCGGCCACCTCGTCGTCGGCTCCATCAAGTTCGTCAAGGGCCGCCGCGAGTCAGTCATCGACGCCCTCGTCGAGAAGATGGCCGAAGCCGAAATCGACGAGGAGCTCGGAAGTTCGACGGCGCTGCCGGAAGAAGTGTAGGCCGTCGCCCCCGTTGCGCAGGCTGACCGCGACACAGTTTTCTACGTTTCAAACGAGACCCGACGAGCGGCGAGCCCGGTGACCACGAGGAGTCCGAGCAGCGCCCCGATGACACCGACTGGCGTGTCGAACCCGCCGGCCCCCCAGTCAGCGTCAAAGACCGCGCCGAAATAGTCGGCCGCGTCGCTGCCGTGCAACACCAGTACGACCTCTCGGTTCGCAGTCGCCGCCTGTTCGTTCCAGTTGAGGCTGCCGACGACGGCCCGTTTGTCGTCGATAACTGCGCCCTTGGCGTGTATCTTTTCGTAGCGACCGTCGGGGGCCGCCACTTTCGCCGTCAGCGGCGCGTCGTTGCGGTCGGCCCATTCTCGAAAGCGCTGTGCTGTCTGCGTGTTCTCCTCGCGGACGTACCAGGCGTCACTCAACAGGAGACGGACCTCAACGCCGCGCGACGCAGCCCGGCGGAGCGCCCGCAAAAGCGGGCTGTTCCAGTCCCCGACCGTCGGCTGGATGACGTCAATCGAGTCGTTCGCGTCGTCTATCGTCGCGACAAGTTCACCCTGGGCGTTATCGGGAGTGACTAGGAGGTCTGTCCGCTGGACGACCACCGATTCAGCCTGGAATTCGGTCGGATACGTCCCGGTCGCTGGCTCAGCTCGCTCGAACTGTCGACCCTGACGGTACTCTCCCCACCGCTCGCTGTCTTGCCAGCCGGTATCGGACTGGAACGTCTGGTTCAGCCCATCGACGACCCGCGGCTGTGCCGTGACCACCCCCCAGCCGCGGCTGCTGTTGCCGCCAGTGCCGGCGGGCTTCCAGTTCTCTGTCAGCACGACGGCCTGCCCGTCGGCAACAGCGTACTTCGCGTGGTGGTAGCGGTATCTGGCACGTGGGCCAGTCATCACTCGGACGGAGACACCGGCCTCGGCCAGTCGGTCAAGAGTGCTGGCCTCTGCGGCGGTACGGCTGCCGACCGGTTCGCCCTCGAGCAGGACGCGAACCGTCGCACCGCGGCGCTGGGCGGCGATAAGAGCGTCGGCGACCCTTGCCGAAGAGAGCGTGTACCCGGCCAAGAACACTCGCTTGTCCGCGTTCCGTATCGGTCGAATCGGAGCGGCGGAGGCATCCGGCAGCGCGAACGCGCGGACCTCGCCGCCGGCAGCCCTGATGACCGGGCGGTCTGTCGCACCCAGTGACCGCCAACGGACGACAGACCCGTTAATGACGCCGAGTTCACCCTCGACTGAATCCGTGTATCGGACAGCGTCAACAGTCCGGTTGCCTCGCTGCAGCTGGATTCGCTCGCCGCCGTTTGCCAGCGCAAGATGACCATCGAGGCCGACGACCGGCCAGTCGGTGAGTTCCCGTGTCCGGTTCGGTGCCATTGAGAGGACGACGCGCCCGCGAGCGGTAGTGTTCGGAACACCTGCAGTACCGTCACCGTCAGTGATAGCATACTGCCCGATGTCTGTCCCAGCAGGGACTGTGATGACGATGAATTCCCCCTCGTCACCGCCGGCGACGGGGTCCGGATACACTGCGTGAATCGACGGTTCTTCGGGACCGCTGGCTGCTGTTACAGTTGGAGTCGCCTGTCCAGTGGCGGTGTATGGACCTATCGCTGCGAGGACGAGCACGCAACAGACGAGTGGGGCGAACGACCGCATCGGGGCGTCTGGCCGCCCGCTCGTATAAAAAGGTATCCTGCCTCAGGCGCTGGCTGCCTTTTCGGCCTCGGCTTGGACGATATACGCGCGGTCGTCCGTGTAGCGGGCGGCTTCGTCGAGTGCCGTTTCGGTCCCGATCTGTCGGAGCGCCCACGCGGCGGAGGCACGCACGGAGTCGCTTTCGCCGGATTTGAGGACATCGCTCAGCGGCTCGATGGCGCGAGTGTCGCCGAGCAGCCCCAGTGCGCGCGCCGCGACTGAGCGGACTTCCTCGCTGTCGGCATCAAGTCGGTTGGCGACCGGCTGGACCGACTCGGCACTGCCGATAGCGCCCAGTGCGCGCAGCGTGACTTTCTGGAGCGCAGGGTCGCCGTCGCCGTCGATGTAGTCGTGCAGCGTCTCAGTCGCACGCTCGTCGCCGATTTTCCCCAGTACCTCGATTGGCCCTTTCTCGCGTTTCTGTGCACGCTGGTGCATCGCGTCGAAGGCCGGTTCGGCGTCGCTCCCAAGGTTGTACAGTAAGTCGACGATGTACCCGTCGAAGAACTCCGACCCGAGTTTGTCGTAGGCGAACAGGACCTGATCGAAGTCCCCTTCCTCGGCGTGGAGCTTGGCGGCGTTCCACTCCGGCGGGAAGTCCTTCCGGTTCTCGTTGGTCAGGATATCATAGAAGCCGCGGGCGTCGAGTTGCTCCTGTACCGTGAGGTCGTCCCAGACTTCGGCTTCGTCCAGCCCTGTTTCCAACGCTTCCGCCGCTTCGAGGAGCCCTTCGATAGTTTCCGTGTCCTCGTCAGGGTCGAGGTTTGCCGCTTCAATGGCGTCGGCGACTGTGGTCAGCGCATCCCCGGCAGCGACGAAATCGCCGCCCGTGTCAGCGTCGTGGTCGATGAACTCGGCGCTTTCGTCGAGGAACGTCTCGACGGCTTCCTGAGCCTCGCCCTCTCCGTCGTCGGTCCACTCGCTGTCAGTGACGGTGTCGGCGGCGTCGGAAACGATGGTGACGACGTCTTCGGCGTAGGGGCCGCGCTGTTCGTCAAGGTCGTCCCGGAGGTCCGAAAGCTGGGACTCCAGTTCCTCGCGGGGGTCCTCGGCGTCGTCATCGTCCTCGTCGGGTTCGGGCAGGTCGGCAGCCTCGAGGTCACTCTCGATGTCGTCGAGGGACGACTCGACATCGTCGAGGTCGGCCTCCGTCTCAGCGGCCTCTAACGCGTCGCCGGCCTCTGTGAGACGCGATTCCAGTTCTTCGGCGGTCACGTCGATCTCATCTGTTGCCTCGGCGTCGTCCGACGCGTCGGCCTCATCGTCCCCGTTGCTCATGTCCAAGACTGTGTCGGAGCGGGCCAAGAGCGTTTTCCTTTCGAGGCGGGCGGGTCCCGCCGCCGCCGGGCCAACGAGCAAAGAATATGTATCGGGAGTTGCAGTGCCATGGGTAGCGAGCATGACTGACGCGACACCGCCGGATGACGGACAAAACCCGACCACACCGGAGGAACCGGAAACCGCCGGCTTCGTCGAGTATGGCATCGACGACAAACCACCACGAAAGCAAGCGATACTGCTCGGCGTCCAGCACTACCTGACGATGATCGGCGCATCCGTCGCGATTCCGCTCGGACTCGCGGGTGCGATGGGGATGTTCGAGGCTGCGCCGGATCAGGTCGGCCGTCTCATCGGGACGTTCTTCGTCGTCTCGGGTATCGCGACGCTCGCCCAGACAACGCTCGGAAACAGATATCCGATCGTTCAGGGCGGGACGTTCTCCATGCTCGCGCCCGGGCTGGCCATCATCGGCGTGCTGTCCCAGCAGGGCGCGGACTGGCAGACCATGCTCGTCGAACTACAGGGGGCTGTCATCGTCGCCGGCATCGTCGAAGTGGTGATCGGCTACAGCGGCCTCATGGGAAAGCTGAAGCGATATGTCGGCCCGATCGTCATCGCGCCGGTCATTGCGCTTATTGGACTAGCGCTGTTTAATGTTCCACAGATTGCGAACCCGAACTTCGGTAGCCCCGGGACCGGGCAGAACTGGTGGCTGCTCGGGCTGACGATGCTCTCGATTATCGCGTGTTCGCAGTACCTCGACCGACGCCACCGCGCGTTCAAGCTCTTTCCCGTACTCTTGGGTATTCTGTTTGCGTGGACCGTCGCGGCTCTCCTCTCAGTCACTGGCGTCTTCGCCGCGGGCTCGGTCAGCTACGTCTCGCTCGGTTCTGTCACGAGCGCCCCGCTGGTCCAGCCGATCTACCCGTTCCAGTGGGGGCTCCCGCAGTTCACGCCGGGCTTCATCGTCGGGATGTTCGCCGGGATGCTCGCCTCTGTTGTCGAGAGTTTCGGCGACTACCACTCTGTTGCCCGCATTGCTGGCCGCGGCGCGCCGAACAGCAGCCGAATCAACGATGGTATCGGCATGGAGGGGGTCGGCAACGTGTTTGCCGGCATTATGGGCACCGGCAATGGCTGTACGTCGTACACTGAGAACGTTGGAGCAATCGCTATCACCGGCGTCGCGTCCCGCTACGTCGTGCAGATCGGCGCTGCGGTGATGATTCTGGTCGGATACTTCGGCCCAGCGGGCCAGTTGTTCGCGACCATCCCGTCGCCGATTATCGGTGGGCTCTACATCGTCATGTTCGGACAGATCGCCGCCGTCGGGCTCTCACAGTTGAAGTACGTCGACCTCGATGCCAACCGAAACGTCTTCATCGTCGGTTTCGCACTTTTTGCCGGCCTCGCGGTGCCCGAGTACATGAGCCAGGTCGGACAGGGAATGGATGTCGGCGGCGCGACAGCCCTCCAGCAGGGTCTAGCGGCTGTCCCGGTGCTGGGGAGCGTCCTCGGGACTGATGTGGTCGCGACCACGTTGTTCGTCATGGGCGGGACCGGGATGGTTGTCGGTGGCATCGTCGCCTTCGTTCTCGATAACACTGTGCCCGGAACCCGCGAGGAGCGCGGGCTCGCGGCCTGGGCCGCGCTCACAGAGGACGACAGTGAATACGTCTCAGCGCTAGACCGTATCCGCGGCCGCGGCGGCGACCGCCCGGCTGCAGTGAGCGACGACTGACCGTGGACGACGACGGCGACGGCACGACCGCAGACGCCGCATCGCTTGTCGACACCGAGCGGTACGCCGGCACGCTCCGAACCGGCGGGACTGTCGTCCTCAGTGCTGACCGCCTTGTGATCGACCGCGATGACGAGCCGGTGGTCGTCGATCTCGACGACGTGGTCGAGGTGAGTCTGCAGGACATCGACTGGTTCCTCGCGGTGATGAGCGTCGCGCTGATCGGGTTCGGGTTACTGTCGCTTGAACGGTCCGTCCTCCTCGGCGGGGCCTTCGCTGTCGCTGGTGCTGTCAGTCTCGCGCTCACCTACCGCAAGCGGTACACACTCAGGGTACAGGTCACCGGGCGTACCGACCCGCTCAGGTGCTTCCCCGCGGACCCACAGGCGCTGCTTGCCGAACTGGAGCAGGCGCTAGCCGATTGACCGGAAATCGCCTACACTTACGCCCGTCCCCGTTCCAGTCGGTCGTATGCCCGCAGACAACGTGCAGTCGCTTATCGACCAGTTGCACGAAGAGGCCGAGATGGACCGACCGAACGACCTGACGCCCGATGTCGGCATCATCATGGGCTCCGACTCAGACCTGCCGACGATGGCCGGCGGACAGGGCAAGCGACCGGGAGCCTACGCGGCGCTCGCCGACGAACTCGGCTTCGAGGAACAGACGGACTACACTGACGCGCCCGAGAGCCGCTTCACCTTCGAAACGTTCGTTTGCTCGGCCCATCGGACGCCGGACCTGATGTACGCGTACGCAGAGACGGCCGCCGACCGCGGTATCGACGTGATAATCGCTGGCGCTGGCGGTAAATCCGCTGACCTGCCGAACATGACCGCCAGCATCGCCTACCCGCTGCCAGTCATCGGTGTCCCAGTGCAGGAGAAATCCGTCGACTCGGTTATCGGGATGCCACAGGGCGCGCCGATGACGGCGGTCGACGCCGGCAAGTCGTTCAACGCCGCCCTCTCAGCGGCACAAATCCTTGCACGGCAGCACGACGAACTCCGTGACCGGCTCGTCTCGTACCACGAGGGGCTCCAGGCCGACGTTGGCGAGGCGTCGCGTGACCTCCACGAACTCGGGACGCCCGGATTCAAACGCGAGTATTGGGACGAGTGATACCCGAGGGGCGTCATACCCTGGGGGGTGTGGCCGATGCAGGTCACTTTCCATCCGAGAGCGTGTCGGTTCTTAAAGACCCGCAAGGCCGAAAAACCGAACAATGAACCCTTATATGCGAGTACTTCTAACCGAGAGACGATAGGAGATACCGGAATGAGTAATCCATGGATCGCCATCGGCGCGCTCGCGGTCGTGGCGCTAGCCATCCCACTAACGATGATGGCAGTTTCGAGCCTCTTGCGGCCCAGCGTGCCGGAACAAGGCAAACGCACCACCTACGAGTCCGGTGAAGTGCCGACTGGCAGCAGTCGACAGATCAAGTTTAATATCCAGTACTACATGGTCGCGCTGCTGTTCGTCGTCTTCGACATCGAGACCGTCTTCATCTTCCCGTGGACGGTCATCTACAGCGACGCCGCCGCTGAGCTCGGGATGACCACGGCACTGCTACCGATGGTCGTATTCATCACGATTCTCGCCATCGGACTCGGTTGGGCCTGGCGTAACGGCGCAGTTCAGTGGGTGCGCAGTCCGCGCGCCACGAAGGGGGCAGACACATATGAGTAGTGACCAAACACCACCGGCCGTCGAAGACGTATCGACACAGGAGGCCCGCATGGGTGACGGGGCTGACGACCGCTTTAACTCGACGCTACGCGAGGCGTTCGGGTCGACGCCGTTCATCCTGACCAAGTTCGACAAGTTCATGAACTGGGTCCGGGGCTCCTCGATGTTCATGCTGCAGTTCGGGATCGCCTGCTGTAGCATCGAGATGATCCACACCTACGCGATCAAACACGACCTCGACCGCTTCGGTTCAGGGGTGCCACGCGCATCCCCACGCCAGGCGGACGTTATCATCGTTCCGGGGACCATCGTCTCGAAGTTCGCGCCGCGGATGAAGCGCGTCTACGACCAGATGCCTGAGCCGAAGTTCGTCGTCTCGATGGGATCCTGTACCATTTCCGGCGGTCCGTTCCAGGAAGGGTACAACGTCATCAAGGGCGCTGAGGAGGTCATCCCGGTCGACATCCACGTCCCGGGCTGTCCGCCACGCCCCGAGGCACTCATCTACGGCGTTGCCAAGCTACAAGAGCGCATCGCCGAGGGCGAGTCCTCGCCGGTGACGGTCAAACCCTACGAACTGGAGCAGTTCGGCGACCTCGAACAGGACGAGCTCGTGGACAAACTCGCCAGCGAAATCGACGAGGAAGACCTCGTTATGCGGTACAACTGGAACGACTCTCCCTAACTTGCCATGAGTTTAGAAAAACCATCACGCGATACGGCGCTCGATGTCGGCGTTACGGAGGACGGCCTTGATTACGACGCGCTCGCGGACCTGCTCGGTGGCCACGTCCTCGACCGTGAGGAACACGTCAACGCTGAAGGGTTCGTCATCCGTCCCGATGAGGTTCAGGAAGTCCTTTCGACGCTGAAAGAGGAAGCTGGGTTCGACCACTGCGCCTGTGTCACGGCACAGGAGTACGACGACCGGTACGAATCCATCTACCACCTGCGGAAGTACAACGACCCGACACAGGAGCTGTCGATTGTCGTCCCCTCGCCGAAAGACGACCCGCACAACGAGTCGGCCGCTCGCGTTTACGACACCGCAGACTGGCACGAGCGGGAGGCCTACGACTTGGTCGGTATCGACTACGACGACCACCCGGACCTCCGGCGCATCCTGCTGCCCGAGACCTGGCAGGGCCACCCCCTGAGCCAGGACTACAATCAGGACCAGCCACAGATCGTCTCACTGCGCGAGCACGCGAACCCACTGAAAGACGACAAGCGCAGCGAGGACGACCCGGACACGATGTTCGTCAATATCGGTCCGCACCACCCGGCGACCCACGGCGTGCTCCACGTCGAGACGGTGCTTGACGGCGAGCAGATCGCCGACCTCGAACCCGATATCGGCTACCTGCACCGCTGTGAGGAGCAGATGTGCCAGCAGGGCACCTACCGCCACCAGATCATGCCGTACCCGGACCGGTGGGACTACATTTCTGCTGGGATCCTCAACGAATGGGCGTACGCGCGCGCAGCCGAGGACCTCGCGGACATCGACGTTCCCGAGTACGCGCAGGTCATCCGGACGATGTCGGCGGAGATGTGCCGGATCGCCTCGCACGAACTCGCGCTGGCGACGTTTGCGCTGGACGTGTTCGGCGACTTCACCGCTGTCTTCCAGTACGGCATCCGCGACCGCGAAATCGTCCAGAACCTGCTGGAAGACCTGACCGGCCAGCGGCTGATGTTCAATTACCTCCGGCTGGGTGGCGTTGCCTGGGACCTGCCCGAGCCCCGCGAGGAGTACTTCGAGAAGATCCGTGACTTCCTCGATGACCTCCCGCACAAGCTCGAAGAGATCCACGACCTCGTCACCGGTAACGAGATCTTCCAGATGCGGTGTGTCGACACCGGCGTCCTCTCCCCGGAGCAGGTCAAGCAGTACGGCGCGACCGGTCCCGTGGCACGCGGCTCGGGCGTCGACTACGATATCCGGCGCGACGACCCATACGGCTACTACGACGAACTCGACTGGAACGTCGTCACCGAGCAGGGCGGCGACAACTTCAGTCGCGTTCTCGTCCGCCTTCGTGAGGTCGAGGAGTCCGCCCGCATCATCGAGCAGTGTGTCGACCTGCTGGAGCAGTGGCCGGAAGACGACCGCGAGATTCAGGCCAACGTCCCGCGGACGCTCCGCCCGGACCCTGACAAGGAGATCTACCGCTCCGTCGAGGGCGCGAAGGGCGAACTCGGCATCTACATCCGCTCGGATGGGACGGACAAGCCGGCCCGGTTCAAGATCCGCAGCCCGTGCTTCTCGAACCTGCAGACGCTGCCGGAGATGTCTCAGGGCGAGTACATCCCTGACATGATCGCCTCGCTCGGGAGCCTCGACATTGTCCTCGGGGAGGTGGACCGGTAATGCAGTCGGCGCCGTTACCGGAAACGCTCGCGAACCTGCTTGGGCTTGATCCCAACAGCACGGCCGTGATGATCCTGTTGAGTCTCGTTGGGGCTGGTCTCATCGGGACGCTCATGATGACGAACACGGCGCTTGCCGGTCCGTGGGCAAAGCGAAAGATTACGGCCGCGTTCACCGACCGTATCGCCGTCGACCGTATCGGCCCGTACGGGCTGTTCATTATCGTGGCTGACGCCGTTCGCCTGCTGTCGAAGGAACTCATCGTTCCCGAAGGCGTCGACCGACCGGCGTGGGACCTCGCGCCGCTGATTATCGCCAGTACCGCGCTGCTTGGTTTTGCTGTGATTCCGATGGGGAACGGCATCCATCTCGCCGACCCCGAAGTCGGACTGGCGTACGTGTTCGCCGTGGCCTCGACCACGTCGATTGGCCTCGTGATGGCCGGCTACGCATCGAACAACAAGTACTCATTCCTTGGCGGGCTGCGCGCCGTCGCGCAGAACCTCGCCTACGAGATCCCGCTCATCCTGACCGGCGCGTCGGTGGTTATCTTCGCCGGCTCGCTCCAGATGAGCGAGATCGTCGCCGCACAGCAGCAGTCGCTGATCGGCCCGCTGCCGTCGTGGTATGCGTTCGTGAACCCCTTCGCGTTCGTGCTGTTCATGATCGCAAACCTCGCGGAGGTCGGCCGGAATCCGTTCGACATCCCGGAGGCACCAACCGAGATTGTCGCTGGCTACCAGACCGAGTACTCCTCGGTGTACTTCGTCCTGATTTACCTCGGGGAGTTCATCCACATCTTCCTCGGTGGGGCGATCATCGCCACGATTTTCCTCGGTGGACCGGCCGGTCCGGTCCTACCGGGCATCGTCTGGTTCCTCATCAAGATCTGGGGCGTCTTCCTGTTCACGCAGTGGGCCCGCTCGGCGGTCCCGCGTGTCCGGATCGACCAGCTCATCGAAATCGGCTGGAAGGGAATGCTGGTGCTCTCGCTGGCGAACCTGCTGCTGACCGCGGTTATCGTCGGGGTGACCGTCCAATGACGGCCACGCGAACCGACCCACGAGCGACCGGAGGAGACCTCTCATGATTGGAATCCTGAAATCAATGGCGACGACGATGAAACACGCCCTCGACGGGGAGACGTTCACGGTGGAATACCCGGACGTCGCCCCTGAGGTGAGTCCCCGCTTCCGCGGCGTCCACAAGTGGAGCCAGGAGCGGTGTATCTGGTGCCGGCAGTGTGAAAACGTCTGCCCGAACAACACCATCCAGATCGTGATGGACGAGCAGCGCAACGGCGAGCAGTACAACCTCCACATCGGCCAGTGTATCTACTGCCGACTGTGCGAGGAAGTCTGCCCAACCGACGCGATCCTGCTGACCCAGAACTTCGAGTTCACCGCGGACACGAAAGACGAGTTCGCCTACGACAAGGAACAGCTCAAGAACGTGCCGTGGTACAAGGATATCGACCCACTGGAGTCCCGCGAACCTGACCGGGGCGCGTGGATCGGCGAGGGCGACGGCGAAGTCGACTACCAGTAATTCTTCGACGGACTTTCAGCGGGTTTCTATCAATACACCCGAAGCGACTGCGCCATTCTGCCTAGCACCGGCCTCTTCGGAATGGCCACAGCCGTTGAGAGGCCAGATTTACAGTGTCGAGTCGGGATGGAGTAACGGTATGCGCCACCGTGAATGAGGATTCTTTAACACTTTTTCGCCAGCAAGACGGGAGTGCCCCGAAATCTGGGGGGTTATCCCGGCAAACAGTGGCTCTACTGGCGAGACGAAAGAGGAATCTTCAAAGGGACGCCGCAAAGAGTCTCCAAGTAAGATGGCACTGGCAGAGTCAATTGCGTTCGCGCTGTTCGCTATCGTAACGGTGGGCAGCGCTGCGGGCGTCGTGTTAGTCCGGGACGTCTGGCACTCGGCGCTGTTACTGGGCGTGTCCCTTATCAGCGTCGCAGTGTTTTACGTCATGAACCAGGCGGCGTTCGTCGCAACGATGCAGATCCTGGTGTATGTCGGCGGCGTCCTCATTCTCATCACCTTCGCGGTGATGCTGACCCGCGAGGACGAGTCGGTGATCGAGGTGACACCATGACCACAAAACCCGAACTACAGACGGAGGGGAGTTTCGTCGCTGGACTGGCCGCAATCGCCTTGTTCGTCGTTCTCGGTGCAGTGTTCATGGGCGTCTCGTTTCCCGCACCAGCGGGCTTTGGCGAGGGAGCGGCGATAACCAAGAGCCTCGGCGCGGCGCTGTTCGATATCGCCCCGAGCGCGATTATGGGCGAGGGTGAGACGGCCGTTCCCGGTGAAGGGTTCCTCGTCGCCTTCGAGATCATCGACATCGTGCTGGTGGCCGCGCTCGTCGGGGCCGTCATGCTTGCCCGACGCGAAGTTGCCGGCGAATCGGTAACGCTCGGCGTCGAAACCACGGACGACGACGACATGGCCGTTGCCGCTGACGGTGGCCCGGGAGGTGACGACTCGTGATTCCGGCTGAGACGTATCTCCTCCTGTCGGCGGCCATATTCTGTATCGGCCTGTTCGGCATCCTCACGCGACGGAACGCGCTCATCTTCCTGATGTCCGTCGAGCTGATGTTGAACGCTGCGAACATCAACCTCGTCGCGTTCTCGCTGCAACACGGGAACCTCACCGGCCAGGTGTTCAGCCTGTTCACGATGGCACTCGCCGCTGCAGAGGTCGCCATCGGGATTGGTATCGTCCTGGTCCTGTACCGCAACTTCACAGACGTGGACGTGACGAAGGCGACGACGATGAGGTGGTAACAGATGGCTGCATTCACATACGCTCCGGCGATTGTCCTGCTGCCGTTCGTATCGTTCCTCGTCGCGCTGTTTGCCGGCGACCGCATGCCGAAAGGCGGTGCGCTCGCAGGCATTACCGCGACGGGTGGGTCGCTCCTGCTGTCGATCTGGGTCGCGCTAACGGTGGCCGGCGGTGAGGTCCACAACGAGATACTGTACACGTGGACCGCAAGCGTCGAGTCACTTCGGCTGAACTTCGGCCTGCTACTTGACCCGCTGTCGGCGCTCATGCTGCTTATCGTCTGTCTCATCTCGTTCCTCGTCCACATCTTCTCGCTTGGATACATGAACGACGAGGGCGAGAGTGGCCTCCCGCGCTATTACGCCGGGCTCGGCCTGTTCACGGCGAGCATGCTCGGGTTCGTCGTCGCCAACAACCTCCTGATGGCGTTCATGTTCTTCGAGCTGGTGGGCCTGTGTTCGTACCTGCTCATCGGCTTCTGGTTCCGCGACGACGGCCCGCCGAGCGCCGCGAAGAAGGCGTTCTTGGTCACCCGATTCGGTGACTACTTCTTCCTTATCGGCGTCGTCGGCATCTTCGCCACCTTCGGTACCGGTCTGTTCGCCCCGATTACGCAGGGCGGCGAAGTGGTCGCTGAGAGCTTCCCGATGCTTGCCGAACACGCTCTCGTTGACGGCGAGCTTGAGGGTATCGCGATGCTGGAGACGGTCGGCATGGGCCCACAGGCCTGGTTCACCGTGCTCGGCCTCCTCGTGCTTGGCGGCGTCGTCGGCAAGTCCGCGCAGTTCCCGCTGCACACGTGGCTGCCCGACGCCATGGAAGGTCCGACGCCGGTCTCGGCCCTGATTCACGCAGCGACGATGGTCGCAGCTGGTGTGTACCTCGTCGCGCGTATGTACGGCTTCTACGCGCTTTCGCCGACGGCACTGGCCGTCATCGCCCTTATCGGCGGCTTCACCGCACTGTTTGCGGCAACGATGGGCCTGGTCAAACAGGAAATCAAGCAAGTGCTCGCGTACTCCACCATCTCCCAGTACGGGTACATGATGCTCGCGCTGGGCTCGGGTGGCTACATCGCCGCCGTCTTCCACCTGACCACCCACGCCGTGTTCAAAGCGCTGCTCTTCCTCGGCGCAGGGTCGGTCATCATCGCCATGCACCACAACGAGAATATGTGGGACATGGGCGGCCTGAAAGACCGGATGCCGGTGACCTACTGGACGTTCCTCGCTGGCTCGCTCGCACTGGCTGGCATCGTTCCCTTCGCCGGCTTCTGGTCCAAGGACGAGGTGCTGTACGAGGCGCTTATCCACGGCTTCGGCACTGAGGGTGGTCTCGGCACAGCCTATCTCGTCGCGTACGCGATGGGGCTGCTGGCCGTGTTCTTCACCGGCTTCTACACCTTCCGGATGGTGTACCTGACCTTCCACGGTGACGCCCGCTCGGACACCGCGCGTGACCCCGAGCCCGTCCGCTGGAACGTCAAGGGCCCGCTGACGGTGCTTGGCATCCTCGCAACGACCATCGGGTTCATCAACATGGCCCCGGTCAAGAAGCTCACCGGCGCGGAGATCGACTTCCTCCACAAATGGCTGACCGGGCCGGAGGAGGGCGGCTGGCCGGCGCTCCTTTCGACAGACCTGCACCACTACGAGGAGCTGCTCCACAATGTGCCCCACGTCGACCCAGCGTATCCGCTGGGTGGTGAAACCGGGACGCTGCTGGCTTCAGCGGCTCTCTCACTCGGACTGGCACTCGCCGGTGTGTTCGTCGCCCGGAGCCTCTATGCCGGTGCCGACCCGGTTGAGCATACCGACAAGCTTGGCGGTCTGAAGACGCTACTTATGCACAACTACTATCAGGACGAATATCAGGTGTGGCTCGCGACGGGTGTCACCTACCCGCTCGCCCGTGTGATGAACAAGTTCGACCAGGGTGTCGTCGACGGTGTCGTCAACGGCATCTCCAGCGTCAGCCTGTTCGGCGGCAGCCGCATCCGACGCATCCAGTCCGGCGTCGTCAGCAACTACGCGACGCTGCTGACGCTTGGACTCGTGCTCTTGCTTGCTGCCTTCGGCATCATGGGAGGGTGGTTCTGATGTGGGTCGCCGCGCTCCTGCTCGTGACCCTGCTGGGAACCGGCCTCGTGTTCCTCTCGCCTGACCGGTACGCCGGAAAGCTCGCCGCAGCCGTCAGTGCGGTGCCGGCACTTGGCAGCATCTACATGTACTGGGTGTACCTCACGCAGTACGGCGGGACGGGCAACGCACTGCTGTCGCCCGCCGACATCGCGTTCGGCCAGCAGATCCCGTGGATCACGCTGGGTGAGCTGGAAGTGTCGTACTACGTCGGCCTTGACGGCATCAGTATGCCGCTGCTCGCGCTGACGACAGTACTGACGACGCTTGCCATCGTGTCCGCGTGGACGCCCATCGACGAGCGCCAGTCCCAGTTCTACGGGCTGATGCTGTTCATGGAAGTGAGCCTCATCGGCGTGTTCTCCGCGCTCGATTTCTTCCTCTGGTTCGTCTTCTGGGAGGGCGTCCTCATCCCGATGTACCTGCTCATCGGTGTCTGGGGCGGCCCGCGCCGGAAGTACGCCGCGATCAAGTTCTTCGTCTACACGAACGTGGCGTCGCTGGTCATGTTCGCGGGCCTGTTCGCGCTCGTGTTCAGCACTGACCTCACGTCACTGTCCCTGCCCGCGATGGCCGAAGCGTTCCGCACCGCAAGCGGTCTCCCGACCATCGCCGGCGTGAACCTGATGACCATCTCCTTTATCCTGATGTTCTTCGGGTTCGCGGTGAAGGTGCCCGTCTTCCCGCTGCACACGTGGCTGCCAGACGCTCACGTTGAGGCCCCGACGCCGGTGTCGGTCATGCTGGCCGGCGTCCTCCTGAAGATGGGGACCTACGCGCTGCTGCGGTTCAACTTCACGATGCTCGCTGACACGGCACGACAGCTCGCGGTTCCGCTGGCGATTATCGGCGTTGTCAGCGTCATCTACGGCGCGATGCTCGCGCTGGCACAGCGCGACCTCAAGCGCATCGTCGCCTACTCGTCGATTTCGTCGATGGGCTACGTCATCTTGGGTCTAGTCGCGTTCACGCCCTACGGCATGGGCGGGGCGACCTTCCAGATGATCGCCCACGGCCTCATTTCGGGGCTGATGTTCATGTCTGTCGGTGTCATCTACAACACGACGCACACGCGCATGGTCGGCGACATGTCCGGTCTCGCTGACCGTATGCCCTGGACGGTTGGCATCTTCGTCGCCGCCGCCTTCGGCTACATGGGCCTGCCGCTGATGGCTGGCTTCGCCGGGGAGTACTTCATCTTCCAGGGCTCGTTCAACGCGCCGACGCTCGGTGGGGCTGCACCGGTGCTGACCTCACTGGCGATGTTTGGCATCGTCATCGTGGCCGGCTACCTGCTGTGGGCCATGCAGCGCACGCTGTTTGGTGGTTTCAATCTGGAAACAGACTACGAGGTCAGCCCGGCCGCGTTCCACGATGTCGCACCGCTGGCCGTGTTGCTCCTGCTGGTCATCGCACTCGGTGTCGCGCCGGACCTCTCCTTTGGTATGATACAGGACTCGATTTCACCGGTTCTTGATATCGGAGGTGGTGCATAGATGGTCGCACTCCCTGACTGGATGGCGCTTGCTCCGGCACTCTCGCTGGCCCTCGCCTCTCTGGTGTTGTTGCTAGCGGACTCGATTGATCCGGACTCGACGAACACGGGACTGCTGGCCGGTATCTCGGTGCTCGGCTCCCTGCTTTCCTTCGGGTTCGCCGGGTGGTTCATCACCGCCGGGACTGGGATGGCAGACAACACTGGCGTCGCGCTGTTCAACAGCCAGCTCGTCGTCGACCAGATGGCCCTGTTCTTCATGGCCATCGTCGGCAGCGTCACGACCCTGGTCGTGCTCGCGAGCTACGACTACATCACCGAACACAGCTACCAGGCCGAGTTCTTCGCGCTGGTCCTGCTGTCCGCGACTGGGATGAGCCTCCTCAGTGCGGCCAACAGCCTAGCAACGGCCTTCGTCGCACTCGAGCTGGTGTCGCTACCGTCCTACGCGCTCGTCGCCTTCCTCAAGGAGAACAAGGGCAGCGTCGAGGCGGGACTGAAGTACTTCCTCATCGGCGCGGTGTCTTCGGCGGTGCTGGCCTACGGCATCTCGCTGGTGTACGCTGCAACGGGCGTGCTTCGGTTTGACGGCGTCGCAACCGCTATCTCCAGTGGCACGATCCAGACCATCTCCGAGGGGTCGATACAGGCCCAGTCCGGTGACCCTGCCGTCCCGATGGCTATCCTCGGCGTCGGTATCCTGATGATTATCGGCGGCGTCGCGTTCAAGACCGCCTCCGTGCCGTTCCACTTCTGGGCCCCCGAGGCATACGAGGGCGCACCAGCGCCGATCTCGGCGTTCCTCTCCTCGGCGTCGAAGGCCGCCGGCTTCGTGCTGGCGTTCCGCGCGTTCGCCGTTGCGTTCCCCATCGGTGACCTGCTCGCCGCTGGCGGGGCGATCAACTGGGTGATGGCGTTCCAGATCCTCGCTATCGCGACGATGTTCATCGGGAACTTCGCCGCCGCGACCCAAGAGACGGTCAAGCGGATGCTGGCCTACTCCAGCGTCGGTCACGCCGGGTACGTCCTCATCGGACTCGCCGCCGTGTCTGGTTCCGGTGAGGGCCTGAGTCTCAGCCTGAGCGCTGGGATGTCTCACCTGCTCGTCTACGGCTTCATGAACACGGGCGCGTTCCTGTTCATTGCGCTGGCCGAGTACTGGGGCGTCGGCCGCCGCTTCGAGGACTACAACGGCCTCGGCAAGGAAGCGCCGGTCGCCTGCGCGGCGATGACGGTGTTCCTGTTCAGCCTCGCCGGCCTGCCGATCGGCGGCGGGTTCTTCTCGAAGTTCTACCTGTTCTCGGCGACGCTCAACGTCGGCGCGTGGTCACTGGCCGCCGCGCTCATCATCAACAGTGCGCTCAGCCTGTTCTACTACTCTCGCGTCGTCAAGGCGATGTGGATCGAGGAACCGACCGGCAGCCGGACCATTGAGTCGTACCCGATGGGGCTGTACACCGCCGTGGTGGGTGCCGCCATCGTGACGGTGCTACTCGTTCCTGGGTTCAACCGCGTCTCCGAAATCGCGTTCCAGGCCGCGCAGTTGCTGTAACGGACCGACTTCCGTTCCGTTTCTCCCGTTCGTTCAGTGCGGCAGCGGCTTACGCTGATTCGTACACGAAGACGCCGCCGCTCTCGCGTTTTTCCACACGGTCAGTGACTTCGAGTACGTCCAAGTGGCCGACAGCCTCGCTCATCCCGGCGAAGTACTCTGTGGCCGGGAGGTCGCCGAACAGCGCGGTCATCACGTCGCTCGGCGTCGTCGCTCCGCCAGAGACGATGTCGGCGACCTCCGCGGTGCGCTGGTCGTGTTCCGCGAGGATGTCGTCGATGCGTTCCGACGGTGATTCGACGGGCTCGCGGTGGCCGGTGAGAAAGCGGTCGTGACCCTGCTCGCGGAGCCATCGTAGCGAGTCGTTAAATGCCGGTAACACCTTCGGGCGCGTCCCCCTCTCGTCGGGCACCTGCAGGAACGGATTGGGCGTGATGTCACCCAGCACGTTGTCGCCGACAACCGCTTCGCGGCGGCCCTGAAAGTCATATGAGAAGATTATTTCGCCCGCAGAGTGGCCCTGAACGGTGTCGACCGTAAGTTCTGTATCGTCGACGGTGACGGTATCACCGGCCGCGAGCGCGCGGTCGGTGTCGACGCTCTGAGCGTAGGGCAGGAAGGCTTCCGGTAGCTGGGTGACAGTTTCAGCAGTCTCGCGTGAGACACCGCAGCGCTCGAAGAAATCCGCGAAGTAGGACTGCTCAGTGTGCAGTTGCGCCGCAAAATCGCCCATGATTTCTGCTCCCGGTTCGCTGGCGAGGACACGCGCCCCTCGCTCGGCAAACCGGTTCGCCATGCCGAAATGGTCCGGATGCGGGTGTGTGACAAGTACCTGCTCGATGTCATCCGGCGACAGCTCGCGTGCTTCAAGCGCCTCGACCAGACGCGACCACGCTTCCTCGCTGTCGGGGCCCGGATCGACGATAGTTCGTCGCGCGATGTATGCATTGACTGGCCCGACCTGAAACGGCGTCGGAATCGACACCCGTGTGAACATATCTCCTCGTTGCAGGTGGTGGCGCAAAACAGTTCGTACCCGTGCGACACGTTTACCATCGTGGCCGCTCGTCGTCTCTCGGTTACCCGTAGTTCCTCATTGTTTTCCGGGCACAAATGATAAATTCGTCCTTCTCGTAGGGTCAGATATGAACAAACACTTCGAAGACGCACGATACTACCTGAAGCGCGCCGGCAAAACCGCAACCAAGGGCGTCAAAGAGGAACTCGAACCGGTCGAGGAACGGTTCCAAGAACTCACTGGGAAGGAAGTAGAGCCGGAACCCAGCCGACTGGAGGCCGTCAAGGCCGACCTGAAGGAACTGCAGGGAAAAGCAGAGGGGGAAGCCGAGGAAGCGATCGCTGACGCCCGCGAAAAGATCAGCGAGTACCGCGGTACGGAAGAGCAGGAAGCGTAGTCGGAAAGCAATTCTTAAGGGATGCGCTCGAATAGAGTTGAGTGCACTGGGTTGGTGATCTAGTTCGGTTATGATACCTCCTTCACACGGAGGAAGTCGGCGGTTCGAATCCGCCCCAACCCACTTCTGACGCCGACTGCGACGAACCAAGTGAGGAGCCATCGGCGTCTTTATGCGAAATGAGGTTCGAAGCAGGGCAGACGCGCGCAACGAAGTGAGCACGTCTGCACACGGTTCGAATCCGCCCCAACCCATCCGCTCACTGCACGCTTTTGAATGGGGGCGTACGACCGTTTGGGACCATTCTCGTAAGTCGGAGTTGCCACACAGAGTATCCAGAATTAGCCTCGGTGAGCGCAGCACGAGTTTGGTACCACCGTCGTAGCGCCACGGGGAGTCTAGATAGCGGTCGGTTGCGCTGCAGCCACGCCGTTTTTACCGCTCGGTAAACAAGGAAGTGTATGACCGAAAGCGAGTCGCGGGCGTCGGCTGTCGGGCCGCTATCCGGAGAGAAAGTCCGGCATGGGACGGGCGTGAATTCGAATCGTGCGTTTCCGACGGACAGCTATCCGTACAATCTGGACCCGTTTGTCCTGTTCGAGCAGTTCTACATCGACCCCGACAACGGGTTTCCGATGCACCCCCATCGCGGGTTCGAGATCGTCTCGTACATGATTGAGGGTGGTATGGAGCACGAAGACTCGCTGGGCGTTGCAAATACCGCATACGAGAACGACGCGATGCGTATCACGACCGGGAGCGGGATACGCCACTCCGAATTCCCCGCCGACGGGCAGGCCTGCACCGGCCTCCAGCTCTGGGTGAACCTGCCGCAGGCGGAGAAGGACGCTGACCCGGACTACGGCGATGCGACGGCCGACACGCTGCCGACGGCGGAGCAGGGCAGCGCGACGGTCACGACAGTTATCGGCGAGGGCTCACCGATCAGCCTCCATACGCCGATGGAGTATCTCGATGCCGCCGTGGCCGACACATGGACGTGGTCGGTCCCGGAAGGGTGGTCCGGATTTCTCTACGGTGTCGCCGGCGACGGAACGGTCGAGGGGCAACCGTTCACTGCGGGTGATGTGCTGCCGGTCACTGACACGCGGTCGGTGACGCTCCAGAGCGATGACTCACTCCGCGTCGTCGCCGTCTCGGGTCGCCCGCACGGCGAGCCGATTCGACAGCGCGGACCGTACGTTCTGTAAGTGAGGGCGTCGCGTGGGTCAGGGCCAGACGTGAGGCTTCGACTATATTTTACCAGATGGTAAAACTCTTCTGTGGGCGGTCCGTGTCCTGTAACATGGCAGATGTAGCAGTTGTCGGCGGCGGCCCCGCCGGCCTGAGTGCGGCACAGTACGCTGCGAAGAACGACCTCGAAACGATCACCTTCGATACGGACGAGTCGTGGATGCACAAGGCGCACCTGTTCAATTACCCCGCCGTGCGCTCAATTAGCGGCGAGGAGTTCCTCACGATTGCCCGTGGGCAGGCCCGGGACCGTGGCGCAACGCTGTACGAGACAGAAGTCACGGCCATCGAACAGACTGACGACGGATTTGTCCTCACAACGGACGACGACGAGTACACCGCGGAGTACGTCGTTCTCGCGACTGGTGGTGACCGAAGCCTCGCCGAGGATCTCGGCTGTGCGTTCACCGATGAGGATGTCGTCGACGTGACTGTCGACATGGAAACGTCGGTCGAGAACGTGTACGCGACCGGTGCGATGGGGCGAGCGGAGAAGTGGCAGGCGGTCATCGCAGCCGGTGACGGTGCTGCCGCTGTTCTCGACATTCTCTCGAAAGAGAAAGGCGAGTACTACCACGACTTCGATATGCCGTCAGACGTGCCGGAACTCTAACGATGCAGCCAGAATCGACTCCCACAATGAATTCCGCTACTATCCCGAATCACACTGCTGGAAACGCCCGCGTTGGCTCGGTGGTGAGTTTGTGATGGCACCCGAACTCAACGTCGTGTTGCTCGTCGCCGGCCGTGTCCTCTTCGGCGGCGTGCTCGCCTTTACGGGCCTGAGCCACTTTACGCAGACCGAACAGATGGCCGGCTACGCCGAGTACAAGGGCCTCCCGGCGCCGAGATTCTCCGTCCTCGCGTCCGGTGGGCTCCTCATCCTTGGCGGGCTCGGTGTGACCGTGGGTGTCTTCCCAGTCGTCGCAGCGGTCGCCCTCGCCGTGTTCCTCATCGTCTCGGCGGTTGCGATGCACGACTTCTGGGCCGTGCCGGACGAGGACCGGCAGGACGAACTGAACAGTTTCCTGAAGAACGTGACGCTTGCAGGCGGGGCGCTCGTCGTCGCGGCGTCGGCAACTGGAACATGGGCGCTCAGCGTCGG
Organism: Haloarcula sp. JP-Z28; assembly: GCF_011440255.1. Classification (NCBI taxonomy): domain Archaea; kingdom Methanobacteriati; phylum Methanobacteriota; class Halobacteria; order Halobacteriales; family Haloarculaceae; genus Haloarcula; species Haloarcula sp. JP-Z28. Next base: position 37,694 of record NZ_JAAOHT010000004.1, read on the forward strand.
TATTAGCCCCCTCTGACGCTGCCTTTTCAGCCCAATCTACTGCGGCGGGTACAGCGAGTCGAGAATAAAGTCGTTGACGGCCCGCTTGGCCTCGTCGGGTGCGTCCTCGTGGCCAAGCGCAATCCGCCGGCCGCGGGCCGCGTGAATCACGTCCGTGATGAGCTGCCCCATCAGTTCAGCGTCAACATCGCGAAACGTGCCCTGCTCGACTCCGTCTTCGATGACTGTGGAGATGCTTTTGCGAAGTCGGTCGTAGTGCTCGTTGAACAGCGCCCGGTGCTCGTCGTCGTTTTGCGCGTAGGCGTACAGCTCGTGGTACACCTTCATCCGGTCCCAGTGTGAGAAGTCGTCGAATTCCGGACCGAACAGGCACCGGTCGATGCGGACATCGAGTTCTGTACGGGGGTCGGTTTCATCATCGACTTCGACACTGCCCTCGTACTGGTCGATAATGTACTCCAGAAACGAAGATATCAGGTCGTACTTGCCGTCGAAATGATAGTGGATCACCTGCCGAGACATCTCCATCTCCTCGCCGATGTCCCGGACCCGCAAGTCCTTGTAGCCGTGCTTGCTCAGCGCCCGAAAGGTGGCCTCCATAATGACCTCCCGGGTGTCCTGTGGCGTGCTCTGCCCGTCCGATTCGCTCATGCCCTGTTTTATCGTGGTAGGCACATATCGGTTTCTCCATCCACATCGGGACTGGCGAGTCGGCGTCGGCCAGGCTGTGTTCGCTTCCGCTACTGCCGACGCTCAATTCGCTCAGGCGCGTTCGACGAATCGAGCGTCGGCGGAGGTGTGGCCCCGGTTGAACGACAGCACCGTCGCTCGGATCACATCGCCAGCTGACACCGACGACGGCACGTCTTCGGTGAACAGGACGAAGCCCTCAACTTTCCCAACAGCGACGCGGTCGCCGGAGTGGTGGTCACTGAATTCGGTGATGCCGAACTCGTAGGTCTCCCCGAGTTCGACCGGCGGTTCTCGCTCCTGTGCGGCCTCGTGGGCGCGTTTCGACGCACTGCTGGATGAGCGGCGGGTAATCGCAAACGCCAGCGCGAGGCCCACGGCGAGAGCGGCCCCGCCAGCGGCGAGCCAGAGTGGTTCCATGTCAGGGGTTGCAGGACGAACGGATTAATACCTTTCAGAGTCCGGCGACAGCGCTTACAGTCCGAGGCGGTCCAGAATTCCGCCGCCGGAGTCCGGGTCCCCGCCCGTGGAGTCCCACTCTGTCGGGAGCGCGGCCGCAAGCGACGTGACCTCGTCGTCGCTGTAGCGGGGGTCCTCTGTCGCGTCGTCAAGCCAGTCTGCCCACTCTTCGGCCGTCATCTGACCGTGAGAATCGACTTCCCACTGGTCGACGAGTGCCTCCCGGTCGCGGAACGGGATGTCCATGCCGCTGTCGCCCCAGTACAGCGGGGAGAGCGCGAACTCGTGGGTATCGTCATCCAGCCAGACGAGTCGGTAGGGGTAGTCGTTGTAGCAGAACACGTCGTCGGGCGAAACGACATCGCCGTTGGGGAGCTCCAGGGTCTGAGACATTGTATCACAGTAAGGGCTACCCACGCTTCAGCGTTATGTGTCGGTAGAGCTACTGGAGCGCCTGGATGCCCGCCGCTACGCGAGCGGGTCACACAGCGCCCACTCGTCCGTCTCGGGGTCGAGATTCGAGGGTTCTGCGCCCCGGTCAGTCACGATGCCGGCGTGGTAGTAGATCGCCTTCAGTTGGAACACAGTGGGGGAGTGATAGACGCTGCCGTCGGTGAGTTCCGAGCGGCGGAGTTCCCCGTCGCCGGTCAACACCCGCTGGCGGACGGTCTCGTCGCCGCGGAGGAACAGTTCGACGGTGAACTCGGGGTGCAGCGCGTGGAGGTACGCCACGAATTCGACGAGCGACGGGGAGCCGTAGCCGTCCCGGTGGCAGGCGTAGAGCCCGTCGACGAGGAGGTCCGTGGCCGGATAGTCGGAGACGACACGGCGGACGAGCTGGCCCCACTGTGGCGCGATGTCGATGAATCGCTTGCGGGACCGCTGCCAGTCCTCGAACCGGCGGAGTGCGGCGTCTATGTCGCCGACTGTCCGGAGCGCGAACCGGACAACCTCCCGACCCAGCGGCGTCAGCGTGAGCGTGCCCTGACCGGTGTCGATCAGGTTCAGAAACGCCGCCCCGGCGAGAGCACCGTCGACGGCTCTGACCACGTGAGACGCAAGCAGGTCCCGCGTGTCGCCCTCGTGGTGGACGGCCAGCGGCACCGCAATGTAGTTCTTCGGGTGGTTGAGTCCGAAACTCTGGTCGGCGACACCCTGAGCGCTGGCCTGGAACCGGATCGCCGAAGCGGCGTCCATCGACCCGTGGCCGACCACGCGGGGCCGTTCGAGGACCGAGACTGAGCCATCGGAGTCGATGCCCAGCACGCCGACGTTTAGCTCGCGGGCCATCGTCCGCGCGGCAGTGGAGATGCCACTCCGTGGCGCGGTCAGGAAGGCCACGTTGGCCTCGTTGAGTCGGTCGTGGGCCTGCACGACCCCGCGCTCAGCGTCGACGCCACCGTTGCCGGTGTACCCCTTCGCCTCGATGGCGATCAGCGGCGGCCGGTCACCGAGTCGGTCGACGGACAGCAGGTCCGTCGAGAGCGTCTGTACGCCGACGAGGTCGGGATAGCCCGTTCCGACCCGGACGTGGTTGAACGGCGCGAGCGTCGCCTGCACGGCCGCCTCGATAGGGGTGTCGTCCAGCCAGCGTTGCTGTGCGAACTGCGTGTCCGCGACGACGTAGGCGTCCTCGCGGTCCGCAAACAGCCGGTCTTTCGTCCGGGCGAGTACCTGTGGCTCGGAGAGTCCCGACGCCGCTGTGGCCATAGACGGCGTTCACACAGGGCGGACATGAGTGTTCTGTCCCCGGCTTCGAGTGGCAGTAGCGTTTTCCCTCGACCACGTTGAGTTGGATATATGACAACAGTGCGAGCGGACAGCGTGCGGGATTGGTTCTGGACCCGCCATGCGAATCCAAAGAGCGGCTGGTCGCGCGTGCCGACCGGCGCTGTCATCGTGTACGCAGTGTATCAGCGGGACTGGCGGCTCCTGACTGCGGCCCTCCTGTGGACACTGGTCAATCCAGTCCTGTTTGCCCCGCCCGAGACCGAGGACGCCTGGATGACCCGTGCTGTGCTGGCAGAGCGGTGGTGGCTCGCGGAACAGGCCAACGGGACCATGGGCCTCAGGTACCCGAACATCTGTAACACCGGCGGCGCGCTAGCGTCGGTCGTTGCTCTGTACGCTGCCTGGCGTCGTCGGCCGGTCAGCGCCACAGTCGCAACGCTTGCGATGGGCGGATTGAAGCTCTGGTGGCTCCGCGAACTCGTTCAGAAGTACGACGCACGCGAGGCGGAGACCAGCAGTCACCGATAGGGCGGGGCGCTGTCCGTGTGTATGTGCAACGATGGCCGGGCCACGGACGCGACTGCAAAAGGGAATGTCTCTGGTGGTCGTCAGTACTGGTGGAGCGGCTGTTGGCGGATTTTGGCCCGCAGTTCCCCGATAGAGGGGTCGTTGTCGCCGCCGAACTGCTGTGTCACGGAGTGGACCTCCTCGCGAGAAATTTTGACGTTGCCCTGCTCGATGACGTCGGCGGGTCGTTCGCGTAGTTCACGGATCGTCCCGACCGCGAGCAGGAACGGAATGGCCCACGCTGAGAGGGTGTTACCGCGGGTTTCGGGCATGGCTTCGAGCCACGCCTGTGCGTCGTCGAGATAGCCCTCTGCTCGCTCGGTGACCTGCTCGATGACGGGCACCAGCGAATCGACGTTGCCGGTGTCGCTCACGTCGCTGTGATCAAGCCCCTGTTCGTGGAGTAGTTCCAGCGGGAGGTAGACGTTGTTCTCCTCTTCCATGTCCGTTGCGGCGTCCTTGGCGACGTTGACGAGCTGGAGCAGCAGGGCAAAGGAGCGGGCGTTTTCCTCCATCTGGGCGATCTGCTCGTCGGTGGCTTCATGGGAAACCAGCCCGGTCACCAGCGTGCCCACAGTGCCTGCGGCGTACCAGCAGTACTCTTCGAGTTCGTCGAGCGTCTTGATTCGAAGCCCACCGGCGTCGGCGTAGCGGTCGACGAACATCGCCATCCCATCGACGAGCTCCCGGACCGGCCCGCGGATGGTCTGCGTGGAGTGGTCGTCAAGCGTGTGAAACACGTCGACGATACGGCCCGCGTTCTCGACGACTTCCCAGTCAGCGTTCGTCGTCGTGGGAATCCACTCCTCGACGGCGTCGTGGAACGATGACACGGTCGTCCCGCTCGATGGTTCGAGCGAGCGACTATACGTCTGCAAGAGTTCGGTCTGTACCGCTGGAGGGAGATGGCCGGCGTCCTCAATCGTGTCAGCCACACGACAAAGAAGATAGCCCAGACAGATGTCCCGGGCCATCGGTTCGTTGAGTTCCGAAATTGTGAGACTAAACGTCCGCGACACACGATGGACAGCATCGTAGCACCACTCGATGTCTTCCGAAGACGACCGGTCTGTGTGGTTCTGAGACATTCCCGACATCCGGGGTAGGGCATACGATGATAAAAATGGGACGGCTACGGCGTCAGTTCCGTCCCGGTCACGGTTCGGTGTTCCGACAGACTCACGAGTGTCCGAGCCTATCTTGAGGTATGAACGGCACAGCGATTGGGAGGCCACAACTGTGAATACCCGAGACACAGCGATATTAGTGCTGACGGTTCTCGCTGCTATCATCCTCCCGGGCCTCGCAAACTGGGGATTCAGCACGCTTGGCTACCCCTGGGTCGGGAGCGCTGTCTGGGCGCTGGGGTACGGCCTCGGCGTCGTCTTCATCTGGTATGAGTGGGTCCGGCCGCTCGATATCACCGGCCCAGAGGGTGCCAGCGGAAGTGAGGACTCAAGCGAGTAACGCACTGCTTGCCGGTTCTGAACTACTAACTGTCTGTTTTTTTCAGCCAGCCCTCCCCCGAGAACACACGTATTAGAAAATCTTCATACAACACCCGTGGTACCTTCCCGGCAACATTTATAGCCGTGGTCGGCCCAACGTGAGGTATGACAAACGAGGCGCTCGGCGAGGGTTGTTCCGGAACGAAGGGGCGCGCCGGGTGGACACGCGAGCAGGCGAGTCGGATCGAGCGGACTGACGACACCGTTGCCCCCATCGTCTACCCGCCCCAAACCGAACAGATTCCCGAGGTCCATATCTGGGATACCTGGTTCCTCCGTAACCGCGACGGCACGCTGGCGACAGTCGATGGCTACCGGGTCTGTTTCTCGCTGACCGCCCCATCGGACCTGTTGCCCGGTAAGCGCCACGATGTGGCGACCATCCGCTGTTTCTACTCCGACGACGGTCGCAACTGGCACAACGCCGGCCCGGTGTTCGAGGAGCCGCTGGGCCAGCGCCAGTGGGCCGGGTCGGCACTGTATGACGACGACGGCAGCGTTTATTTGTTCTACACTGCGGCCGGCGAGGAAGGGGCCGAAGACCTGACCTACACACAACGCATCGTCGGCGCGGGCGGCGGCAGCATCGAAACGGCCGACGAGTTCGAGCTTTGCGGTCCGTGGACCCATCACGAACTGCTCCAGCCCGACGGCGACCGCTACGAGCGCGAAGACCAGTCCCGCAGGATGATATACACCTTCCGCGACCCGTGGTTCTTCGAAGACCCAGAAACGGGCGAGACGTGGCTCCTGTTCGAGGCGAACACGCCAGTACCGGAGGGCAGCGACGTCTGTGGTGGCGACGACGCGCTACAGGAATTTAACGGGAGCGTGGGCATCGCTCGCTCGCCGACGGGCGACCCGCTGGCGTGGGAGCTCGAAGACCCACTGCTGGACGCTGTGGGCGTCAATCAGGAACTCGAACGACCCCACGTCGTGTATCGGGACGGCCTCTACTACCTCTTTATCTCCAGCCACCTCCACACGTTCGCGCCGGGCCTTGAGGGGTTCGACGCGCTGTATGGCTTTGTCGCCGAGGACCTCCGCGGCGATTACGTCCCGCTAAACGAGTCGGGCCTCGTCGCTACGAACCCCGAAAACGCGCCGTTCCAGTCCTACTCGTGGATGGCGTTTCCCCACGGCGACGAGGTGCTGGTCCAGAGCTTCTTCAACTACTACGACTTCGACGGCGAGACGCTGGACGAAATCGCCCATCTGTCCGAGTCTGAGCAGATGCGCCGGTTCGGCGGCTCACTCGGCCCGACGCTCCGGCTTGAGGTGGAGGGGAGCCGGACACGCATTATCGGGTCGCTCGGGCACTGGCACATCCCGCTGGACGGCGAGACACTCCCACTGACGGACCGAGAGCTGATTCGGCGCGGGAAACACAACGATACCAGTACCGGTGGCTACGGCGCGCGAGCCGAGGCTGAGCGGAAGTAAAGCGTCTCAAAGCGGTCTTTTCACAGGAATTCGGCCGGGACTGTCTACCAGACAGAGTCCAGTTCCCAGACGTCCAGCGACGCGATAGTCGCGTGCCCGCCCTCGGCCGACAGCGAGATGCCGGTGGCGTCCTCGCGGGTCGGGTACACACGGCTGGTCAGGCAGTGCCGTTCGTTGGCGAACACCTCAACAACGCTCCCGTCGACGAAGACACGCAGCGACAGCGGCGCGTCGTACGGTCGGACTCGCATCGTCTGGGTGTCGCCGGTTGCCTGCGGGTCAGTGCTTGAGGCCGACCGGTCGACGGCGATTTCGCTCTCATACGAGTATCGAATCGGCGTCCGTTCCTCGCCGTCCGGCGATTCGAGGACGGACAGCTCGATGGCCTCGGCGTCTTCCAGTCGAACCGTGGCACGAAGCTCGAATGACCGGCTCTCGACTGACAACTGCTCGGTATCGCCGGCATCGAGGCGCACCACGTCGTAACTGGTGTTCTCGCCCCGTAGCTCTGTGAGCTCAGGAGCTGGCCGCTGGCAGAGGCCGCCGTCGTCGGCCAGCGACAACTCCCGGGGCAGCGACATCGCACCGGACCAGCCGGCGTCCCACTGCCCGCTCACGTCGCGGGCTTCAGGAAGCCATCCCCATGTCAGGATGCGGCCGTCGTCGGTCCACATCGACTGCGGGGCGTAGAAGTCGCCGTGGTCGAGCTTGTCGCGCCGGTCGACATCGAACTCGCCGTCCTCATAGGTGCCGAGAAAGTACACCACGTCCTCGTAGTTCGAGATGTGGAGGAGCTGTCTGTCGCCGAAATCGAGTAGTTCCGGGCACTCCCAGACAGTCCCGGCGGTGTCGCGGTCGCCAGCAAGGATCGGCCCCTGGTACTCCCAGTTCCGGAGGTCGGCGGACTCGTACAGCAGCGCCGCGCCGCCGCCGCCCTCGATACCGGCTCCGATGAGCTGGTACCAAGTTTCGTTCTCGCGCCAGACGCAGTGGTCCCGGAACTCTCCCTCCCAGTCCTCGGTGCGGAGCACTTCCGGTTCGGCCGGTAGCTCCTCGATGATGGGGTTTTCCGGGTCCTTGTCCCAGGCCGTAAGGTCGTCGTCCGCAGCGGTGGCGATACAGGGGAGCTGGCGCTTGTCGCGGCCGCCCGTGTACAGCACGGTCGGAACGCCAGCGTTGTCGACCGCACAGCCGGACCAGCAGCCATCCCGGTCCGGCCCGTCGGGCGAGGGCGTGAGCGCGACGGGGCGGTCCTCCCAGTGGACGAGGTCGTCGCTGACGGCGTGGCCCCAGTGGATCGTGTTGTGAAACGGTCCGGCGGGGTTGTACTGGTAGAACAGGTGATAGCGACCGTTCCAGTGGATGAGCCCGTTCGGGTCGTTGAGCCAGTTTGCCGGCGGCGTCACATGATAGGACGGACGACTCGGGTCGTCGTCGAGACGCTCGCGCAACTGCCCGAGCGTGTCAACATCCTTCGGGCGGCCGGTCAGCGGGTGCCGTTCGTCTGCCGCCAGAAACGCCAGTGCGTTCTCGATGAGCGTCTCGCGGTTGCCCTGACACACGTCGTGGGTCGGCTGTGCGAACGCGACGGAGGACCCGATGCCCAGTACCTGCCCGTCGCCGGGCTCCCAAGAGAGTATCGCCATCTGTTTGACTACATCGGTGTCGCCCCGGATTGTGCTCGCGAGCACGTCCCCTGACCGGGGCGCGATAGACTCGTATCTCGCGTAGGGTATCGTGACACCGGCACCGCGGGTGTGAACGCGAAGGGTGTCGTAGTCTGCGTGAATCGGGTGGTCGTCGTACAGCGCCTGCCAGAGGTGGCCGGTCGGCTCCGGAACCTCTTCCCAGCCGGTGGCGTCTGGCGCGACCTCCTCGAACCCCAGCGGTTCGACAGCCGGGAGCGCACTCAGCGTCAGCAGGAGGGTCCCGCCGTCGCGAACGTACGCAGCCAGCGCCGGTGCGTCAGCCAGCGAGCGCTCGTCGAACAGTTCGTCCCGATGCCACCAGAGGACGTCGTATTCGGTCGGCTCGACCGAAGAGAGTGCACATCGCTCCGCACCGTCGACCGCCTCCTGACACCAGTCGTACGCCGTCGCCTGCTCGTCCGTACAGGCGTCGACGAAGAGACAGCCGATGCGTGACGAATCTGCCATTGCCTCGTTATCTCCTCCTGAAATATAAAAAGATTCGGCAATCGTTTCTGAACGAATATGCACACTCTTGTGGGCACCATCGTTGATGTGGGCAGCAAAGCGCTCGGCGACACATCGCCGGCCGACGCAGGAGCGCCAGCATGGGCCGCTGTCGAAGTCAGGAACGGTTCGGAAAAGAGAGTCAATAGCCAGAGCAGTGGCTGACAGTGGACTATCGATCAAAAAGCGGACGGGACCGGTCAGTGAACGCGGGCGTTGCGGGCCTCGGCTTTCCAGTCGATGACGGTTTCGTGACAACTGGGACAGACGAACTCGGTGAGTTTTGTCGTCTGGTCGTTGTATGACATCCGCGTGCCACAGTTGGTGCAATCCATTATAATTGTATATATTCTACTGAAGGATATAAATTTTCTCCTGACCATAGTCGGTCTGGGCGGGAGACAGGCTGTAACAGCCGCTTAGTGGCAGTACATCACATGAGGGGTGGTAAACAGCCACAATTAATAACGAGAGTTGACGGTTCTCCGAAGCGGCTAGCGAGAACAGGGATGGGGAAAGACACAGTCGCTGGGCCCGTTCCGCGTCCGTCAGCCGGTTGTCTGACTTGGCTTTAGGTGTCAGGCTCCTGTAGCCGAGTGTATGCCACGTACCCAACTCGGTGGGGGGTCGTCGCAGGAGCGACAGGGTGGTGGTCTCTCGACCGGCGCGACCAGCCTCGGAATCGACACTGACGTATTCGAACTGCTCTCGGCCGATCGTGGTCACAAGATGGAACAGTCCGAGCCCAGAATCGAGCGGTGGCTGGACTGCTGGCGGAATCCCTAGTTGGTCTCGACGAGACGCGCCGCGATCCGCTGTGCGCCGATGGTCGGCGCGATGTCCGGTTCGTCGGCAGCGATGACATCAATGTCGCGGTTCAGCTCCGCACTGAGTCGTTCTTCGAACTCGTCGACGATGCCGGGGATGCAGGCCATACCGCCGGTGATGGCGATCGGGCGGTCCAGCGCGAGCTGGTACACTTTCATGTAGTCGTTTGCCAGCTCCGGCAGGAACGTGTTCGCCAGTTCGTCGACGGCGTCGTCGAGGTACTCGTTGACCGCGTCCATCACAGAGCGCTCGATAGTGAACTCGTGTGAGCCGCCGCCGGGCTGCTGGATGATATCGGTGAACGGTTCGAAATCGACGAAGTCGGCGTGTTCTTCCTTGTATTCTCGGGCAGTCTGGTTGTCGATGTTGACACGGCCCTGCGTTTCTTCCTCAACGTAGTTGGCGATCATCCGGTCGACTTCGTTCCCGGTCACCGCGCCCGTCGTGAAGGGGGAGAGCTGCTCGCCGCGACGGTACGCGGAGGCTTCGAGGTTCGTCGACCCCATGTTGACAGCGACGAAGATCTCGTCGATAGCTTCAAGATCGTCGCCAAAGGCCGGGATGGAGCCACACAGCGACTCCGGATAGCTCTCGACGAGGTCCAGCCCGATAGAGGAGTTCTCGATGACGTTCTGCAGGTTCTCCAGTCCGGTCGGATTGTCGATAGTCGGGATGGCGTACACGACGCCGCTGTTTGCCGGGATGTCGTGCTCCTCGATGATGGCCTCGAAGAACGTCTTGGTCATCTCGGCCCGGTCAGCGTCCTCGGGGAGCCCCGACCGAAGCATGTACTCGACGCGGTCCGGATACTCGCGGGCCGCTTCTTCGCCGTAGAGGATCTTCTCCTCGCCGGTCAGGGCGTCCTCGTACGTCGCCATGCACGTCAGTGTCTTGATAATCTGGTTCTCCGTGCCGTGTTCGCCCGGCAGGGCAATGACGGTCCGGGTGCTCCCGAGCTTGACCCCGACCGGAACAGCGGCAGCGCCGTCTGACGACACACCGGCGTCCGATTCGGACCCGGTGTCGTCGTCCGCATCCTCGTCACTCATATACGGTCGTCCTTGTCGACCGCCCGATATATATCCTCTCCCTAGTATTCAGGACTGATAGCTGTCCCCTCGGGGAGCTGATACTGAATCCCGCTCAATAACAGGAATTCGGTGGAAAGAATTGGTCCTGAAAACGGACGTTACGTCATCGCAGTGAGCTTCGCAATATAGACGAGACTTAGCATATGGTCGTCAACGCTCAGTTCGTTGTCGTCGTTGGTCGCGGACTCGTCGATACCAAGCAGGTAATCCGAGAGGTCGTCCTGTACGTCCTCGGTTAGCCAGTCGATCGAGCGATAGTAATCGAGCGCTTCGTCGGCTCCCTTATACCCGGAGTGCATCAGGAGGAACTCAAGCCACTCGAAGACCACGAACTCTGCGGCGTAGGTCTCGGGCAGTGCTTCGAGATAGGGCTTCTCCTGTGCGTCACCACTGAGGAACGGCAGCAGTTCACGGTACAGCCCGGAGCGGAACGAACTTCCTGCAAGCACCTCTTCATCGGCGTCGTCAAGCCCCATGTCAAGGTCCGTCGGGTCCGGGACGTCCTCGTCGCCCATCCCGTTGCCCCGCTGACGAGCCATCTTCCGTAACTCGTCGAGGTCGTAATCGCGCGGGTTGATGGTCATGATACTGACTCTTCAATCTACACAATCATAAATCTTGCACACCGTCAGACGGCCGTCATGCACACGCTCGCGGGTGTTTCCGTCTCGTCCGCGTTCCGTCCCCCAGTTGCGACGTTGATAATCGGGACCACATTTTTATAGTGGCTCGGAGTCGACCTGTGGATACTTGGATGATGAACCGGCAATCAGGAACCGGTCCAGCCCGCTTCTGTGTGACCAACGCGAAAGGCGGGACCGGAAAGACGACAGTTGCTATCAACGTAGCCGGTGCACTGAACGACCGCGGCCGGGACGTCCTCTTTATCGACCTCGACCCGCAGGGCAACGCCACGGAAGGCGTCGGCCTCGTCGAGGCGTACGACGCCGACCCGCCGACGCTGTTCGACGCACTGACCGGCGACCCATCGGCGCTGGGTGAGCTAATCTGCGAGGGCGAGGAGATGGACGTGATCCCCTCCAGCATCGATATGCTCCAGACCGAACACGAACTGACCATCGCCGACCTCATCGCCCGGGTCAACACCCAGGGCGGGGATATCGACCAGGCCGCGCTGGCTTCGTTCGCTATCAACATCACGCCGGAGATGGTCACAGGGTCACACGCGCTCGACACGCTCGACCGGGCGCTGTCGACACTCGATGCCGACTACGACTACGTTATCATCGACTGCCCGCCGTTCTACGGGAAGCTGACCGACACCGGTATGTACGCCGCACAGAACGTCCTCATTCCCGCACTGACTGAGGCCACCTCCGAGCGAGCCATCGAACTGCTGATGGACCAGATGGCCGCAATGGAGCGCCAGACCGACGCGTCGATCAACACGCTCGGCGTCGTCGCCAACCGGGTCGAAACGACATCAGAAGACGAGACGATGCTCGAATGGTTCAACATGGCGTTCCCGGACAGCCCCGTCTGGGAGGTCCGCAAACGGGTAGCGCTGCAGCGCGCGTTCAGCGCCGGCCAGTCTATCTTCGCGACCGAGGAATCGTGCGACATGGCGGCTGTCTTTGAGGACATCGCCGAAGAACTCGACGAGCAGTTCGGCTTTACCGACACAGAGGTACCAGCATGAGTGACGACGAACGCATGGACAGAGCGGAGCGCATCCGACAGATGCGCGAGGGGAACAAGGCAGAAACTACCGACGACACCGCGGAGTCAGACGAGGCCTCCGCGGACGGGTCCGGCAAACAGCCCGACGATGAGGGCGAAACCGAGGCGACGGCGGGCGAGGCCGCCGACGCGGAGCCGGCGACCGCCGCCAGCGATGACGCGTCTAACGAAGCGGCTGCGGCCGATGGACAGGTTGCCAATGACGGCGACACCGACACTGACTCCGACAGCGCCGCCACTGACCAGAGCGACACCGACGCGATGGCCGCCGCACAGCGAGCGGCAGAGGCCTCCGCACAGATGACCCCTGAGAACGTCGACGCCGGTGTTGCCGACCAGCCAACGGATGACCTGTCGGCGTCGGCCAGCCCGATGCAGGGGCCGACTGGCGTCGAGTTGCCGGACCAGGAACTCATTGAGGAGGCGATGGCGTCGGACAACACCGCCACAACCGAGGGTGGCGCTCGCGCCGCGGCTATCGACGACGACGCGACCCAGACAGAAGAACTGGTCCGGGTACTCGAATTCGCGCTTGGCGACGAGTACTACTGTCTCGACATCGACTACGTTGAGGAGATTGTCAAACGCGAGTCGGTCACCCGCGTTCCCAACACCGACGACTACGTCGAGGGCGTCGTTGACCTCCGGGGGCAGATTACGACGATCCTCAACCCCAAGGAGATGATGGATATCGAAAGCGACGGGTCGGAGAACCTCATCGTCGTCTTTGATGCAGGTGTGTTCGAGGAACAGGGCGCGATGGGCTGGATCGTCGACGAGGTCCGGCAGGTCGTGCCTGTCGCTGAATCCGAAGTGAACACCGCCCCAGTCGACGGCGATTACATCAACGGTGTCGTCGACCGCGACGGCGAAGACGAATTCGTCATCTGGATCGAACCCGACGACGTGCTCGGGAACGCAACCGCGGACGGCGAGGACTGACGCGCCGGTCGACAGTTGTCGCAGTATTTCTACTCGTTCTCTACCTCGCCGGTAAGATCCAATTCCTCGCTGACGAGGTCGACGGCATTCTGGACGGCACCCACCGTTCCAAGATAGCCCGCGCCGACAGTTGTCTTGAGCGCCAGCGCGGCCCGCCCGGTGAGAACAGAGGGACCGACCTTCGCCACGGCGTCGTCGCCGACCGAGACGAGCCACCCTGGCACGTTGAACTGGTACTGTGTCAGTCGGGGCTGGAACTCGCCGGAGCTACCCTGTAACCGCTCGACGAGTGTTCCGATGTTGTCGGCGGCGACGCGGGCCTCCCGGATGGCCGCCGCTGCGCTTGCTGGCACAGCCTCGCCGTCGCTGTCGACGACCCGAGCGGCGTCGCCGACGGCGAACGTCGACTCGCCGAGTCGGAGGTCCGCCCGGACGACGGGTCGGTCGGCGTCAAGCGCCGGCGACCCCTCGATACCGCCGGTCCAGACGAACTGGTCCATCGTCAGGTCCGAGCCGTCCGTGAGCGTAATGACATCGGCATCGGCCTCGGCCACACCGGTGCCGGTCCTGACTGTCACGCCGGCGTCGACCAGCGCGTCGTGGACGGCCGACTGGAACGACGCCGGGAACGCCGGCGCGACGGCGTCTTCCTGTTCGAGCAGGAGGACCTCGATATCGCTGTCCTCGCGCATCTCGGCCAGTTCGCCGGCCACCTGCACGCCGGACAGGCCAGCACCGCCGACAACCACACGGTCGCCGTCACTGAGTCCGTGGAACCGCTCGCGGATATCGTGGGCGTCGGCAAGGCGCTTCAGCGGCGTCGCGTGCTCGCGCACACCCGGGAGCCCATAGAATGCCGTCCGAGCGCCGAGACACACCGCGCCCACGTCGTAGGACAGCGTCTCCGACCCGTCCAGCGTCGCCACGCCGGCATCCGGGTCGACATCGGTGACCGTCGCCTGTCGAATCTCACAGTCGAGGACGTCATCGAGGTCGACGGTAATTTCCTCGGCCAGTGACGGCCGTCTGACGACCCGGTGGAGTTCGTGCTGGACGAGGTGCTCCGTCTGTTCGTCGACGACGACCAGTGAGACGCTGTCGGGGAGAGTCTGTTCGAGCTTTCTGGCGAGCGTGAGTCCGGCATATCCGGCTCCAAGGACGGCGACGCGCATACTGCCCGGTTGGAACTAGACGCTCATAGACCTATCTCCGCAGAGAGTCGAATCGGCGACCATCGCTCCATTTATATTCATGTACCCCCCCGATTAGGCTAGCCTAAAATGGACGACGGCGCTGAGTTACTTGTTGGTGAGCTGTTTCAATCGCTAGCTGAAGAAGGGCGCACAGAAACGCGCGAAGCGCTGTTGGACGTGTATCAGAACAGCGCCGTCCGTGAGCGAGAGGCGCTGTCTCGGACGCTGCTGTCTGAGCTACTGGCGCTGCTGGACGCTCGGCTCGACCGCGAGACGGAGGTCGAAATACTGGCGAATTCGGTCGGGTCGCTAACGGAGCGCTTCTCAGCCATGGTCCAGTCAATACCTGCCGCAGTGGTGGTGCTGGACGCTGAAAGGTCGATTCAGTTCTGGAACGACGGTGCCGAGCGGCTGTTTGGCTGGGACGAGAGTCAGGTAGTCGGCCGCCCGTATGCCGACACGCTGGCCGAATCACCGGAGACGCTCGATAGGCTGCTGGCGTCACTTGTCGACGGTGAATCGCTCACCGGCGTCGAATCCTGTCACCGGCACGCCAACGGGTCATCGCTCGACGTGCGGCTGTGGGGTGCGCCACTCACCGGCGAGAGCACGGACGGTGCATCGCTGTTCGTCCACGACATCTCGGAGCAAAAACAACGCGAGCAGCGACTCACGGTCCTCAACCGCCTGTTTCGGCATAACATCCGCAACGACGTGACCGTCATCCGCGGGCATCTGGAGCTACTCAGCGACGAACGGGAGAGCGAGCATATCGACATTATTGCGGACCGTATCGAGGATATCCGTGGTTTGAGTGAGGCTGCCCACCAGATTGAGAAACTACAAAACAGCGACGAGACAGAACAGACAACCTTCGACCCGCGTGTATTGCTCTGTGACCGGGCCGGCCGCCTGCAAGCCGAGCACACGACCATCGAACTCCAACAAGACATGCAGGTCGAGGGCCACGTCGTCGGTCACGAACTCCTGCCGTACGCGCTTGATAACGTCCTCGACAACGCAGTGGAACACAATGATGCCGACACGCCTCAGGTCGACGTGGTAGTCGAACCGGCGGTCGAAGGTGACCGCGTCGTGCTCCGAGTAGCTGACAACGGGCCGGGGCTCCCTGAGACGGAGCAGGCGGTTCTCACAACTGGAACGGAGACACCGCTCACGCACAGCACGGGTACGGGGCTGTGGCTCACGCAGTGGATCGTCCGCGAGTCGGATGGGTCGATCTCGGTGTCGGAGAGCCGGTTCGGAGGAACCGAAGTCGAGATCCGCCTCCGGCGGCCAGTCGACTAGTTCAGAACAGCGCCTTGTCCTCGTCGAGAATCTGTGCGGGGCCGCCAACATCCCAGACGCGGGTGTCGACGCCGCAGTCGGCGACCGTCTCTTCGACGCGGCCGACGTACTCCTCAGTCGTATTGATGTAGACGCTCGCGCCGGTGTCGACGGAGAAGTACACCGGCACGTCCTCGGTGTTCCGGAGTTCTCTGACCGCGTTGAATATCTCGATGGTGCGGGGCTGCCAGTACACCCAGCCGGCGGGGCCGGTCATTGTTGCGGCGGCCAGCGACAGCGAGTCTTTCTCGGCGAGGTCGAAGACGGCGTCGAAATCGCCGTCGTACAGCGCGTCGCGCATGTCCGAAATCTGGCTGTGAATGTGGGCCATCCGGGATTCGAACATGTGGCTCTCGGCGGCCTCCTTGTGGGCTTCCTCGGTTTCCTTGTAGGATGGGACCATCCCGGCGACAATTCGCAGGTCGTCTTCGAGGTCCGTCTCGATGCGCTCGCTCCGGCAGTCCCTGTCGTTCATGCCGGTCCGGAGGTGAGAGAACGCACCCGTCACTGCGCGGGCGGCCGAGGAGGAGCCGCGGCGTGCGACGGTCGAGATTTCCGGTCGCGTCATGTCGAGACCGGCCGCCTCGACAAGGGCCATCGCCGCGGCGGCAAAGCCGGATGAGGACGAGCCAAAGCCGATGTTCGTCGGGAAGTTGTTCGCCGACTCGAAGCGGACGCCGTGGTCGATGCCGGCGAGGTCGCGGACGTGGTCCACGACGGCGTCGATACGCTCGGCCCCGCGGCCGGTGACCGTTTCGCCGTCGATGACGTACACGTCCTCCTCGCGGTTCGGGTCGAAGGCGGCCGTCGTCTTCGAGTGGCTCGGCGCGGTACAGACGGAGATGCTGTCGTGGTACGGCAGTCGCAGTTCCTCGTCGCGCATCCCGTGGTACTTGACCAGCCCCTGAATCGGATGTGCCTTCGCGGTCGCTTTCATACCTCACCCTTCCGGGCCGGTCACTTTGCTATTGCGAACCGCCGGCGCTGGCGTGGCGTCGAGTCACCGATACCTACCTGGCGGACAAAAGTGGTGTAGTCGTCAGTACTCGGGGTTCTCCTCGCGGATGCCTTCACGCTTGTTGACGAGGCGGGCAAGCGTAAACAGGGCGTCAGAGAGCCGGTTCAGGTAGATGATAGCCGTCTCATTGACGCCAGCCTCCTCGGCGGCGAAGGAGACACAGCGGCGCTCTGCGCGGCGACAGACCGCGCGGGCGTGGTGGAGCTTCGCCCCGGGTTCGGACCCGGATGGGAGGATGAACGATTCGAGCGGGTCCATCTCTGAGTCGGCCTCGTCGATGAGTTCTTCCAGCGTCTCGACGTGGGACTCCTGTATCCGCGGGTCGCCCTCCTCTGGGCTGGGGTTGGCGAAGTCGGCCTGCACGATGTGGAGATGGTTCTGGACGACGCGGAGCTTCTCGTCGATGTCGTCGTGACCGGTCGGTCTGACGACGCCGACCAGCGCGTTCACTTCGTCGACGGTGCCGTACGCCTCGATGCGGCGGCTGTCCTTCGAGACCCGCTCCATGTTCCGGAGGTCTGTCTGGCCCTGATCGCCGCGGCCGGTATAGATAGTCATAACTAAATCTGGCACTGCCAGCGTCTTATAGCCGTGGGCGAATCCTTTGGGAGCGTGGGCGGCCGAGTCCCGTGGCAAGCATAGGCGACCGAGCCTCGTGGCGACTGTGGACCGCCGGCACCGCGTTCAGAGTCGGCGGCGGACCTCCGAGAGCGCAGCCGGTGAAATATCCAGTTCGGCAAACAGCGCCTCGCGTTCGTCGTCCTCGCCGTGGCCGGCGACGAAACCGTTGAGCCGGGCGGCGACCGTCGAATCGACGAACGCGTCGCCGTAGGTGTCTTCGAGTTCGTCGGCGACTACTGGCGTCGAGCGGAGTTCGTACTTCTGATGGTAGTCTTCCGCCAGATAGAACTGGTCGAGTGTTTCGATGGCCGTCTCAACGGCCTTCCCTGTCCGCGATTCGAGGTCGTCTCGTGTCCGCTTGGCGGCCTCGCACTGCTGGTCGTCGTGTGCCAACACCACGCCGCGGTACTGGCGCTTCAGGGGTGCAGAGAACGGTGCATGATTCGCCCAGAACACGTCCAGCAGCGCTTCGTAGCTCACCGTGTCAGGGTTGTACTCGACCTGCACAACCTCGGTGTGGTCGCCCAGCGAATAGTAGCTCGGGTCCGGTTCCGTTCCGCCAGCGTAGCCGACCCGGGTCCTGACCACACCTGGTGTCGCGCCGAACCGCGCGTCCGGGCCCCAGAAACAGCCCATGCCGAACGTCGCCGTTGCAGTCGCCGACGGCGGCGGTGCCTCCGCATCGGCAGCCAGTGCTGTTGGATGGGTCGGCTCGTACGCACTCGGAGTCATACTGAAAGACAGGGGTTCGAGTGGTTTGCCTGCTTCGCCGTCCCGAGTGGAACCGGGAAATTCAACTGTACCCCCGCGGAAACTACTCGATATGAGCCTCGAACTCGAACACTACTGCCCTGAATGCGAAGAGTACCGCGATTTCTGGAAGGTCGCGAGCACGACGATGCATCTGGGAACCAAAGTCAAGTGGCACTGCCCGGAGTGTGACTACGGGTTCGTTCGTATCAACGGCGAAGTCGACACCGGGCAGGCGGCATAGCTCTCCGGAGCGGTATAGAGACCTCTTAGCAGCCGTTTTACACTCTCCCCGAGAGATATCTACTACCGATGAATCTCGACCCGGATGGTGCAGGGAGCGCGACCACCGAACAGGCGCAGGCCCCGCACGAGCTGTCGATGACCGTGGTTGAGTACACCGGTGAACCGGACCGCTGTACCGTGTCACCACGGGGGCTTTCCGGCATTGCCAAGCTATCGACGTGGGTTACCGTGGACAAGCGAGTCGTGGTCGACCTAGATGCGATGCGGTGACCGAGAGTTTTTATCGGGGAACCACAGACATAGAACCGATGAGTATCGAGGTCCTACTGGTAGACGAGGACGTAGACGTTCTAGAAATCGTCGGGACGTTTCTGGGACAGGAAGACGGATTCGAAATAACGACGGAGGCCGACCCAGAGGCGGCACTGGACCTGGCCACTGACGGCGATTTCGACGCAGTCGTCAGTGACTACAAGATGCCCCGGCTCGACGGGATGGAGCTGTGTGCCGCGCTTCGGGAGAACGGCGTTGACATCCCGTTCCTGCTGTTTACGGCCCGTGAGCACGACGATGTCGCAGATGCCGCCACAGAGCACGGCGTCACTGCCGTGGTCCAGAAAGGGACGGGCACGGAGCAGTACAGCGTGCTCGCCGACCGGATCCGCGACACTATCTAGACGTCTATCCGGGGCAGTTTCAGCGTGACGACTGCCCCGCCGTCCGAACCGCTACCGAAGTCCACCGTGCCGCCGTAGGTTTCGGCCACCCAGACGACCAGCCACAGGCCGAGTCCGGTTCCGTGGCGCAGTTGCGTTATTGGTTCGTCGCCCGTCACAACATCGAGTTCGTGCTGTGGAATCCCCGGCCCGTCGTCAGCGACCGTGATAGAGACGGTTTGTCGGTCCACCTGGACGTCGACGCGGACCGAAGGGTCATCGCCGCCGTGTTCGAGGCTGTTTTCGACGAGTTCGCCCAGAATTCGATGTAGCCGCCCGTCACCCGCCGTAACCGGCGTCTCCGGGAGGTGTGTTTCAATTTTGCCGGCGTGCTTATCACGATACGATGACACGATATCCGTAATAGTCGCTGACACGTCGACCGGGCCCGTGCCAAACTGGTCGCGGCGCACGGACCGCTCCATGTCGCGTGCGCGCTCGCTCAGCGACGCCATCTCTTCGGCCTTTCGCTGGAGCCTGTGGAGAATGGAGCGATGATTCTCGTCGTCAATTCGCTCGTCCAGCGCGTCAGCCATGCCAAGGACGACGGTCAGGTCGTTTCTGAGATTGTGCCGCAGGACCCGGTTGAGCAGTTTCAGCCGGCGCTCACGCTCGCGCTGTTCGGTTATGTCCGTGTAGATACCGAACCCGCGGACGCTGTCGCCGTCCCGGCTGTATGGCACGCCCCGGAAGAGGAAGTCACGGAACCCTGTCTCGGTCATCAGTCGGAGTTCAGTCTGGAAAGGGTCGCCGTCTGCCTGTCCATCGTCAAACTGGGGTAGTTCGTCGTTCGTAGTGTCCGGCAGCCGGAGGAGGTCGGATAGGGGACTGTCGACGGCCGTGTCCTGACCGTACCCGAACACGTCGGAAAACGCGGGGTTGACTGATCTGACGACCGACTCATCCGCAACTGTCTCCGTCTCGATGACGGCGTCTGGAAGCGTGTTAAACAGGTACGAGAACCGGTCGCGTTCGTCTTCCAGCTCTGCCCGCGCCTGCTTGAGTTCAGTCAGGTCCCGGACGACGCCGACGGTACCACGAAACTGGTCCGCGTCGATCAGCGACACCTCGATCTCTGCCGGGCGCTGCTCTCCGTGTGCCGTTTCCAGCGCCGTTTCGAGCTGGACCGCCCCGGTTCCGCCCTGCTGACAGAGGTCACCGATGCGACATGTAAACTCATCAATCGCGTCCTGATCGAGAACAATGCGCGGGTGCTGGCCCAGAAGCGTCGCCCGCTCGTAGCCGAGCCATTCCGCGAGCGGTTCGGTGACCAGCTGGAACCGGCCTTCGTCGTCGAGGACGTACATCATATCACGGACATTTTCGACCACTGATTCGTACCGCAACAGGCTCCGCTCGCGCTCGACGCGGTCGAACGCGGCGGCTGCATTGGACGCGAGAATCTTCCCGACGGAGACATCCGATTCGGTGAACTCGTGTCCCTGTTGCGCACCGACACTCACGACACCGTGGTCACCCATCGGGAGGTACATCGTCGCCGACAGAACGTCGGAGTCGTAGTTGTCGACCCGGTCGAACTCGTCGATGACCAGCGGGTCGCCGCGCTCGAACGCTTCTCCGGGAAACCCCTCGTCGGCGTTGTATACCGGCCGGTCCGGGACTTTGTCGCTGGCAGCGGCTGGCCGGAGCGTGTCCGTCTCCTCGTCGTACAGCCGCACGAGCGAGTGGTCGAACCCGAGGTCCGACCGGGTCGCCTCGATGACCGTTTCGGCGACTTCCTGGGGCGTCTGTGCCTGCATGAGCGACCGGGTCGTGTCCAGTAGTCCGGACAACGCCTCGTCACGCCGTTTCTGCTCCGTGATATCCCGAATAACGCCTGCGGTCCCGGCGAATCGCTCGTCGTCGTCGTACAGTAGCGTCATGTGGTCTTGCGCAGGGAACGACCCTCCCGACGCCTGCTGGATCGCCAGTTCGAACGTCTCCTCGTCGTCGCGGTCCTCGAATATCATCTCCTGAACGATGGATTCGGCGCGCTCGACGACGCCGTCGTTCTTGATGAAGCCGGTGTACGAGCCAAGCAGCTCTTCCTCGGAGTAGCCCGTCAGGTCGGTCATCGCCCGATTGACGAACTGGAAGTACCCTTCGGAGTCGAGGGCGTACACGCCGTCGTCGACCGCCTCGATGATGTTCTCGTACCGTTCGAGTTCGTCCTCACGGTGGCGGCGTTCGAGTTCGTGGTTGACCCACTCAACGAGCAGTTTCATGAACGCCTCCTCGCTATCGGAGAACGACTCCGACCGGGCCTGTTCGTCCCCGAAACAGAGCGTTCCGTATGGCTCGCCGGCGACCGTGATGAGGCCACCGGCGTAGCACGCGACGCCGCTTTGCTGGTACACGTCCGCCGCGTGTCCCCCCTCGGTGGTGGCATCGGCAATCGCATAGAGGTCACCGGAGTCGAGCACTCGCTGGCAGTAGGTATCCGCAAGCGGCGTCTCTGTCCCGGATTCGAGAGGGGTGTTCCCAGTGACCGTCTGGATTTCGTGGACTCCGTCCTCGATACGGCTCAGGTAGCCAAACGCCATGTCGAGTCGGTCCAGCCCGATTTCGATGACTCGACCGACGGTCTCGGCCTCGCTGAGTCCGTTTCCGGTAGCAAGCTGTGTCAGCTCCTGTAGCGAGTCGTTGTTGGCACGCAGCGTCCGTTCGCGCTCCTTGCGTGCTGTGATATCCGTGGCGATGGCGACGAGACGCGGAGCCTGTGCGTCGCGTTCCTCGATGACTCCGCGCGTCCGGAGCCACCGCGTCTCCCCGTCGACGTCGGTACGGAACTCGGCGTCGACTCGTTCATCGCTTTCAGACACCCGCTCGAACGCCGCTTCGAGCGACTGGCGGTCGTCGGGGTGGATATACTCGTAGAACGCCGAGGCGGTGCCTTCGAAGGCCGTCGGTGTCATCCCGAAGAGTTCCGCGGTCGCCTCGTCCCAGACCATCTCGTCAGTTTCTAGATTCCACTCGTAGACGCCGGTGTCCGTTCCGTCCAGCGCCAGGTCGAGTCGCCGGTTCGTCTCTTCGAGGGCCCGTTCGCGCTCCTTTCGGTCGGAGATGTCCCTGAGAACGCCCGTACAGAACCACTGCCCGTTTCGCTCGAAATCGCCGAACGACACCGCGACGGTCAGCTGGTCTCCGGCAGCGGTCACGAGCGGCAGTTCGAGGTAGTCCCAGTCGACGTTCCGGTCGCCAGTCCGAAGGTATCGATCCAATCCCTCGAAGTGAGCGCTTCGCAGATGTTCGGGAATGACTTTCGCGAAGTCGTCGCCAACTAGTTCCTTGCGGTCGTAGCCCGTCAGTTCGACAGCCTCGTCGTTTGCGTATACGACCTCGCTGTCGGCGTCGATGGTGACGACGGCGTCGGAGATACTGCCGGCGATGGCATCAAAAGAGTCTGCAAGTTCCGGCGGGAGCCGCGTCGGCCGGTCATCGGGAGCAGCCGGTGGGTCGCTCTCGTCGTCCCGGCCTGTCGGTTCGCGTCCCTGCGTCACGATGTCGTACACTCGATCCGTCAGCGACACTTCGCTGCGAGGGACGTACTCGGTTACATCGAGCCGTGTCGCGCGAGCGGCGACCGTCCCGTCCGGTTCGGCCGTGCAGAGAACGACCGGGAGCGCGTCGTACTCCTCACGTATCGCCGCTAACACATCTAGCCCGGTTTCTGACCCTGACAGGTGCTGTTCACAGACGACGGCATCGTAGCCGTGCTCGGCCAGTTCCGACAGCGCGTCCCTCACGGTGGCGACTGCCGTGACTGAGACCGGTGCGTCAGGTATGGCTGTGTCCGCGTCTTCGCCGGCAGGGCATACGTACAACAAATTCGGCATATCGGACATAGCGTTCCGTTGTAACTGCTATACGACGGGGTGGCATATACGCTCTGGCGAGAGTATCAAATGTCGAAACGAGCGGCTACGTGTCGTCAAGCGCCTGCCAGGAGAGCTGTGGGTTCCGGGCCGCGGTCACCTGATCGATGCGTTTCGCCGCCGGACGCGACGGCGCATCGGCCAGTTCGGCGTCCGAATCACCAGCCACGGCGTTGAACGCGGCCGCGAGCTGGTCCAGCGAGCGCTTGGTTTCTCCTTCCGTGGGCTCGGTCATCAACGCCTCGTCGACGATTTCGGGCCACTTCGTCGTCGGCGGATGGACGCCGTAATCGAGCATCCGCTTGGCCGCGTCAGCAGCGTCCTGCTCGCCCGCGCTGGCGACGAACTCGTGATGGAACGGGCCAAATGGCACCTCGTACTCTATCTGCTCAGCGAGGTAGTTCGCGTTCAGCACGGCCTTCGCGCTGGCGTCTCGGAGGCCTTCGTCGCCCAATCTGGCGATGTACGCAAAGGTCTTGAGCAATACCGGCCAGTTGCCATAGAAGCCATGCACCTTCCCGATCGAGTTCGCCGGCTCGTAGTGTTCGTAGTTGCCACCACGTTCCCTGACGTGTGGGTTCGGGAGGAACTGGGCCAGTTCCTCGCGGACGCCGACCGGGCCGGCACCGGGGCCACCGCCGCCGTGGGGTGTCGCGAACGTCTTGTGGACGTTGTAGTGCATCACGTCGAAGCCCATGTCGCCGGGGCGAGCGCGCCCAAGCAAGGCGTTGAGGTTCGCGCCGTCGTAGTACAGCAGGCCGCCGGCGTCGTGGACGATGTCGGCGACGTGCTCGATATCGCGCTCGAACAGCCCAAGCGTGTTGGGGTTCGTGAGCATCAGCGCGGCAGTGTCGTCGCCGACGGCCGCCTCCAGCGCCTCGATGTCGACGCGGCCGTCGTCACCGCTCGGTAGCTCCACGACCTCGTAGCCAGCCATCGCCGCCGTCGCGAAGTTCGTGCCGTGCGCCGAGTCCGGGATAACGACCTCCGAGCGCTCGTCGTCGTTGTGTTCGTGGTAGGCCTTCGCGATCTGGATGCCGGTGAACTCACCGGCCGCGCCGGCCGGCGGCTGCAGCGTTACGGCGTCCATGCCGCCGATGCGGCCCAGATAGTCCTGGAGCCGGTGACACAGCGCCAGCGTCCCCTGTACCGTCGAATCGGGTCGGCCAGGGTGGATGGCGGCGTCCGCCCGTGCAGCCACGTCCTCGGTGAAGGAGGGGTTGTACTTCATCGTACACGAGCCGAGCGGGAACGGCCCGCTCTCGACGCCGTAGTTCATCTGCGAGAGGCGCGTATAGTGCCGGGCCAGGTCAGGCTCGGCCGGGTCCGGTAGTGAGAGGCTGTCCCGCGTCAGATCATCTGGCAGCGGCGAATCCTCGATGTCAACTGTCTTGCTCGTCTTCTCCGAGAGCAGCGGCTCGTACAGGTCGTCGCTGTCGTCGGTCCAGCGCGCTTGATCGTATTTCACGCGAGACACCCCCGTGTCGAGCGTGAAGCTCGTGGGACGTGGTTTGTCCCCCGGTGTTTCGCCGAGTAGCGCGAGGCGAAGAGACACCCCCGTGTCGAGCGTGAAGCTCGCGGGACGTGGTTTGTCCCACGGTGTTTCGCCGAGTAGCGCGAGGCGAGTGTCATTTCGCCACCTCCCGGAACGCCGCCACGAACTCGTCTGTGGCATCAGTAGTGGTCTCGGTCACACACACCTGCACCAGGTGGTCGTCGACCGCGTGGACCGCGAAGCCATCGGCTGCGAGGTCGGCAACGATGGCGCTTGCGGGCTGGTCCGTGTGTGCGAGGAACTCCCGGAAGTGGTGGCGGCCGTGAATCGGGGCCGTCACCCCGACAATATCGTCGAGGCGGTCGGCCAAGTCACGAGCGCGGGTGACGCAGTCTTCAGCAAGATCGACCAGCCCGTCCGGACCGAGCCACGCGGCGTGCATCGCGGTCCGGAGCGCAACCCACGCCTGATTCGTACAGATGTTCGAAGTGGCCCGTTCCTTGCGGATGTGCTGCTCCCGCGTCTGGAGTGTCAGCGTGTACGCGCGACGGTCGGCTGCGTCTTCGCTGGCCCCGACCAGCCGACCGGGGACCTGCCGCAGATACTCCTCGCGGGTGACGAACATCCCCAGCCCGAAGCCGTAGGCGGTACCAGTCCCCAGCGACGCGGCGTCGCCGACGACCACGTCGGCTCCGACATCGGCTGGGCGCTCCAGCAGGGACAGCGCGATCGGATCCGAGCCGAGACAGAACAGCGCGTCATGGTCGTGGGCAAGGTCACCGATTGCGCCGAGCCGTTCTTCGATGACGCCCCGGACCGTTGGCGACTCGGCGTACACCATCGCGGTGTCGTCGCCTATCTGGTCGGACAGCGCCGGCACGTCGGCGACGCCGTCGGTCATCGGGTAGGACTCGACCGTGAGGTCTGGTCCCTCGGCATAGTTCGACAGGACGGCGCGTTTGCCCTCCCGGAGGTGTTCAGGAACCAGAATCCGGTCGCCGGACACCGAGCGGACGCGCTGGGAGAGCGTCGCCGCCTCGCCCAGCGCCGTCGCGTCGTCGTACATCGAGCAGTTGGCAACGTCCAGTCCTGTGAGTTCCACCAGCATCGACTGGAACTCAAAGAGGGCCTGCAGGAATCCCTGTGCGACCTCGGGCTGGTACTGCGTGTAGGAGGTCAGGAACTCCGACCGGCTTGCGAGGTCGTCAACAACGCTCGGGACGTAATGGTCATAGTGGCCGCGGCCGAGAAACTCAGTCAGGTCGGCGTTGCAGCTCAGAAGGCCAGCGACTTCCCGGCGCGTCGCCCGCTCGCTCCGGGCGTCGATGCCGAACTCGCCGTCGAAGGCCACGGACTCGGGAACGTCGAACAGCGACTCGAGGTCGTCGGCTCCGACGACATCGAGCATCGCCGCGGTTTCTGCGGCCGTCTGCGGTGCGTACGGACTGCCTGTCGCATGTGAGTTACTGTTACTCATTTGAGAACCACCCAGTAGCGCCGGGGTGACATGATATCGACAGCTAGCGACCGTGTCCACATTAGGTTACTCCTTTCACCCCCTGCAAGGGACCGCTGCTACCGGGGTTACTCGATCTGATCGCGGTACGCGTCGGGTGAAAG
Organism: Haloarcula sp. JP-Z28; assembly: GCF_011440255.1. NCBI lineage: Archaea > Methanobacteriati > Methanobacteriota > Halobacteria > Halobacteriales > Haloarculaceae > Haloarcula > Haloarcula sp. JP-Z28. The sequence goes on from NZ_JAAOHT010000004.1 coordinate 63,730, forward strand.
CAGGTCGTCGGTTTCGCTCTTGTCGTCAACCTCGACAGTGAGCATCCAGCCGTCGCCGAACGGGTCCTCGTTCAGCAGTTCCGGCTCGTCGCGGAGTCGGTCGTTGACTGCTGTGACGGTGCCGGAGACGGGGGCGTACACGTCGGACACAGCCTTGATAGACTCCACCACGCCGAAGTCCTCGCCCGCAGTCAGGTCCGTGCCTTCATCGGGCAGTTCGACGAACACCACGTCGCCGAGTTCGTCCTGTGCGAACGCCGTGATGCCGACCTCGGCAGTGTCACCGGCGACGCGTACCCATTCGTGTGACTCCAGATATCGCAGGTCGTCGGGAACGTCGAAGCTCATCTATCGAGGAATGGCGTGCTCCTGGTACGTGCTTTCTTCGGTTCACCGCGGACGACGACGCGGACGGAGTTGTCCGGTTCAGCGTACGCCGACGGGACGTAGGCGAGGGCAATCGGTGCTCCCAGTGTCGGACTCATCGTTCCGCTGGTGATGTGGCCGATCGGCTCCCCGTCCGGCGTTGTCACGTCGTACCCGTGGCGCGGGACGCCGCGGTCGACAAGCTCGATGCCGATGAGCTTCTCTTCGGGACCGTTCGCGGCGACGCCCTCCAGTGCGTCCCGACCGACGAACTCCGTATCGAGCTTAACTGTCCAGCCGATACCGGCCTCGTAGGGCGTTCTGGGCTCGTCAACCGGATGGAACTCCTGGCCGGAGAGCAGAAAGCCCATTTCCAAGCGGAGGGTGTCGCGCGCGCCGAGCCCACAGGGTTGACACTCCAGTGCGTCCCAGACCACCTCGGCGTCGTCGGGCGGACAGAGGATTTCAAAGCCCGGTTCGCCAGTGTAGCCCGTCCGGGCGATTAGCGAGTCCACGCCGGCGACAGCCCCGGCAGCCACCTCGAACCGAGACAGGGCAGTGAGCGAGACATCTGTCTCGGCCGACAGCAGGTCCGGCGCGTCAGGCCCTTGGACGGCAATCATCGCGTACTCCTCTGTCCGGTTCGTTACCGTCGCGTCAAGCCCACGCTCATCTCGCTCAGAGAGCCACCGCTCGGTCATCTCTCCGTCGTGCCCGGCGTTCGGGATAAACAGGAACTCATCGGCCGCGCCTTCCGGCAGTCGGTAGACAACGGTGTCGTCCAGCATAATCCCGTCCTCATCTGTGATGGCCCCGTACTGGGCCTCGCCCGGGTCCAGCACGGTCACGTCGTTGGTGGTCAGCCGCTGTGTCAGCGTCGCCGCGTCCGGCCCGGCCACGGTTATCTGTCCCATGTGCGAAACGTCGAACTTCCCGGCTTCGCTCCGAACTGCCTCGTGTTCTATGCGGATCGACTCGAACTCGACCGGCATCTCCCACCCGCCGAAATCGGTGAACGAAGCGTCTGCTCGCTCGTGAATCGCAGAGAGCGGTGGTGCCCGCAGTGTCATACGCGGACCTCTCGTCCCCCGTGGTCTTACCGTTTGGCCCTCCACCGCTTGCTGGCCTCTCATAAACCATATACGACGATATCAAATCGCTTACTGCGGTAGATGTGACAACAAGACTGGGACCGAAAATACGCCGTCGGCCTTCGTTACTCGCTTTGCGCCAGCGGGAACACGAGCTCGACCCGTGTTTCGCCGTCGTGGTCTTCGTCGATCGTTACAGACCCGCCAAGGCGTCGGACAAGCCACGTAACCGCCCACAATCCGAGTCCACGGCTGTGTGCCACTGGCCCCTCGGTCTCCGAATCCAGGACGTCGCGTTCCATATCGGGGATAGCGGACCCATCGGTATCGACGCTGACTGTCACCTGACCCATCGGCGTCTCTTCGGCCGTAAGCTTGACTGTCGGGGCGGGCAGATCACTGTATTCCAGCGCGTTCTCGACAAGAACCTCCAGTATCAGGTCAATAGCCATCCTGTCACCCGAGACCTCCACGTCGGTCGGCGCGACCTCAATGGTTGCCTCAGAATGTTGTGCTGTGAGGTCGTCTCGGATATCAGTGAGCGCCTGCTCGAGGTGGAGTGTCCCATTCCGGAGGTCACGCTCGATGGCCCGGTCGAACGTCCGTGCTCGCTCGGCCAGCGAATCAAGTTCTTTCGAGGCGTTTTCGATTCTGTCGATGTGTCCGCTAGCGGCGTCAACAGAGAAATCGGACGAGCCGAGTTCTTCTTTGAGGAGTCTTGAATTACCCCGTATCACGGTCAGCTTGTTTCGGATGTTATGCCGGAGAATCCGACTCATGACCATGAGCCGCTGCTCTCGCTCCTTGTCCTGCGTGATGTCGCGAACGATGCCTCGCAGTTTCGGCGTCCCGTCGCGAACCGTTTTTTCGGCCCGGAGTCGGAACCAGCGCTCGGTTTCGTCAGCGGTCTGACGGCGCGCCTCTAGTTCCATCGGTTCGCCGGTTTCACGACAGGTCTCGATAGCGTCGCGAACGGCCGCTCTATCGTTGGGATGGTACTGTTTGATAGCCTCTTCAAGCGTCGGATTGTACTCTGGCGTTCCATAGAGGCGCTTCATGCCGGCAGTTCCCTCTATCAGACCCGTCTCCAGATCGAGCTCCCACCCGCCAACGTCGGCCAGGGTTTCGGTCCCGACGAGCCACTCCAGTTGTTCCTCCCGCTGTTTCAATCTCGTTGCGTCGTCCAGCCCAACGACGACGCGTTCGACAGTCCCATCGTCGCCCAGTATCGGCGCGGCATTGCTTGAAAGCCACCGCTCGCTCCCATCCTCGAGTTCTATCCAGTGCTCGAACCCAAACACCGGTTCACCCGATTCAAGCACCTGCGTAACCGGGTGTTCCGAATCGGGGATTTCCGTCCCGTCTTTGTAGTATATGTTCCACTCCGGCTGGTCGTATCGTCTTCGAGTGATTTTCTCGCGTTCAAGACCGAGTAGCTCCTCGGCACGATCGTTAGCCAGCGAAATTCTTCCAGATCGTTCTACGACGACGATGCCGACCGGACTGACCTCGAAGACCCGCTCAATGAGGGCCTGCTTTTCTCGCCGCCGCTTGCGCTGTGTGATATCCTCCGCCAGCCATAGCACGCGCCCTACGTTGTCACTGCCGACCGGCGTGACGCGAGCCTCAAAGTGTCGATCCCCATGATCAAGCGATAGCTGGTACTCGAAGTGCTGCTGTTCACCTGTTTCCAGAACATCCTCGATAATCGCGTAGAACTGGTCAGCCTGTGCTGTAGAGAAAATATCCCAGAGATCTGTTCCCAGCAGTGTTTCCGGATCTTTGAAAAATAATGCCCCGTTGTGGGCGTTGTGGATAACATCGACAAAGACGCCGTCGGCGTCTAGGACGATAGCCGGGTCTGAAATTATCTCACAAAGCCCGTTTAGCACGTCTTGATCGTGAAGAGATTCTTTACTCATGTGTCACTTTATACACACTTATTGCTGGCCGACTCCGCATGCAAATGTGTCCGTAGTGTGTGGGAGGAATCATCCTAAGTTTTGTGCCGTGTCATTCTATATAGCGGGAGGCGGTTTACGGATCGAAGCGGCACGCATAAGCGGGCCGGGCGGGGAAAGAGGCGCATGAAGCTGCTCCGTCGGATATTCGAGGACAAAGACTCGCCCCAGCGCGTCGGACTGTTCGTCGATGGCCCAAATGTGCTCAGGTCTGAATTCGATGTCGATTTAGACGAGGTCCGAGATATCGCAGCTGAGTACGGTCCGCTGGCAGTCACCCGTCTCTACGTCGACCAGAACGCCTCGCCCGGACTCATTCAGGCCGCTGAAGCCCGCGGGTTCGAGGTTCGAACAACCAGCGGTGACGTTGATGTCCGACTCGCTGTTGACGCGACAGACGCCGCCGTTGCTGGACAGATAGACGTGCTGGCCGTCGCCTCGCGGGATACGGATTTCAAGCCCGCGCTGGAAGTGGCCGCACGGGAAGGGGTCAAGACGGTCGCCATCGCGCCGGGAGAGTACGGCCGCTCCGATGCGTTACGCAACGCGGCTGAAGACGCAGTGACGCTCTAATCTCCGACGCCCAGGACGCCAACTGTTTTTTCGGCCAGTGCTATTGAGCACGTATGGACATCGACGACACGCCGGTACTGGACAACCACCTCCATCTCGACCCGGTCAACGGCCGGAACGTCGCGGCAGCCGAGGAGTTCGCGTCCCAGGGCGGAACTCACCTGCTGGTGCTCAACAAGCCGTCCTGGCATCTTGTTGAGAAGGCCACTGACGAGGCGATCTTCCGGGAAGTGTTCGACCTGACTGTCGAGGCCGCCGCCACAGCGACCGAGGTGCTGGACGGGCGCGCCTGGCCCGTCCTCGGCGTCCACCCGGCACTAATTTCGAAGCTCGTCGACGACGGCTACACGCCGCCGGAAGCGCGAGATATCATGCAGACCGGCCTCGACGTGGCGGCGGAGTACGTCGATAACGGCGATGCGCTCGCGATGAAGTCCGGCCGCCCGCACTACGACGTGGACGACGCCGTCTGGGAGGCTTCGAACGAAGTGATGTGCCACGGGTTCGAACGCGCCGCCGACGTGGGCTGTGCGATACAGCTCCACACCGAGGGCGGCGAAGACTTCGAAGCAGTCGCTCGCTGGGCCGAAGACCGTGGCCTTGACCGCACGCAGGTCGTCAAACACTACTCCGGGGGCCGACTCCGCGGCCCGGTCAAATCGGTACTTGCAGATAAGGACGAACTGGAAATCGCGGTCGAGACCGACGACCCGTTCCTGATGGAGACCGATTACATCGACGACCCGGACCGCCCCGGCGCAGTACTTGGCCCGAAGACCGTGCCGCGGCGCGTCCGCTGGCTCCTCGAACACGGGGACGAAGACGCGGTCAGAACAGCACACGTCGAGACACCGAAGGCGGTGTACGGCATTGACACCGAAGCGACGCTGGAGCGGTGAGTGGCGACAGCGAATGGCGAGTGGTGGCGGTTATCCGAACTTGCCGGTGATGTAGTCCTCGACGCGCTGGCTCTCGGGGTTCTCGAAAATCTTGTCAGTATCGTCGAACTCGACGAGCTCGCCGCCAGTGAGGAAGACAGCCGTCTTGTCGGAGATGCGAGCCGCCTGCTGCATATTGTGGGTGACGATGACGACAGTGAACTCCTCGGCCAACTCCTCGATGAGGTCCTCGATCTTCGAGGTGGCGATCGGGTCAAGCGCCGACGCCGGCTCGTCCATCAGAATCACGTCTGGGTCGACGGCAATAGCGCGGGCGATGCAGAGCCGCTGTTGCTGACCACCTGAGAGGTCGAGTGCGCTCTTGTCCAGTTGGTCTTTGACTTCCTCCCACAGTGCGGCGCGCTTGAGTGCCGTCTCGACTTTCTCATCGATGTTCTCCGTCTGGTCCTGAATCCGGAGGCCGTAGGCGACGTTGTCGTAGATACTCTTGGGGAAGGGGTTCGGGTGCTGGAACACCATTCCAATGCGTCGCCGCAGCGCCACCGGGTCCACGTCAGCGTCGTAGACGTTTTTCCCCTCGAAGTGGAGGTCCCCTTCGACCCGTGCCGCGTCGATGAGGTCGTTCATACGGTTGATACATCGCAGGAACGTCGACTTCCCGCAGCCGGAGGGGCCGATCATGGCCGTCACCTGTTTTTCCGGGATGGCTAGGTCGATACCCTGTAGCGCCTGCGTCTCGCCGTAGAACACGTTCAGGTCACTGGATTCGATGACTGGTTTCCCCGTCTCGGCCGCGGTCGAGTCGGTTCCCTCCACGTCGATCGACTGTTCGATGAGAGGGTCGCCGGACGGGTCGGGTGACGACGCGGCCGTTTCAGTGGTCGGTGTGGGCTCGGTACTGTCGTTGCTCGTCATCTCGTTCTCTGTCATGAATTATCCTGTTCGCTGATACCGGTTCCGGATGACAATCGCTGTCGCGTTCATCACCAGCAACACTGCAAGCAGTGTAATCACGCCGGCCGCCAGCACGCCGTGGCGGAACGCCGGGTCCAGTTCCGACGACCACGAGAAGATCTGGCGGGGCATCATACTCGCCACATCGAAGAAGCTGTTCGGCGCGAGCCGGACCGACGCCGCCGCCCCAATCATCAGCAGTGGGGCCGTCTCGCCGATAGCCCGACCCAGCGCCAGTATCGTTCCGGTCAGAATGCCCGGCAGGGCTTCGGGAAGGACGACCTGTCGGATCGTCTGCCAGCGGGTGGCACCCATTCCATAGGACGCCTGCCGGAACGAGTCGGGGACAGACCGGATCGCCTCCTGCGCGGAGATGATCACGATAGGGAGTATCAACAGGCCGACTGCGAGGCCGGCGACGATGACGGACCCCTGGGGCCACTGGAGAACCCGGATGAAAAGCGCCAGTCCGAGCAGGCCGTATACGACCGACGGGACGCCGGCGAGGTTTCCGATGTTGATCTCGATGAGCGTGACGAACTTCCCCATCAGTCCCTGCGAGGGGGCGTACTCCTCAAGATAGATCGCCGCCCCGACGCCGACCGGGAAGGTAGTGAGCACAATCACGATAATCATCATCACTGAGCCGACCATCGAAGGGTAGATACCGGCATCAGCAGCGGTCCGTGAGGTCGCGCTCGTCAGGAAGCCCCAGTCGAGCCATGGGTTCGGTCCGGCAAACCCGAGCGCACTGGTGGCGACGGCCCCAGCGGCCACACCCAGCACGGCGACGACCGGGAAGGCGAGTCCGCGGACGCCCTCGCCACGGCGAATCACGCCTTCGACGTAGACCCCAAGCGGGAGCGCGGCGAAGGTGACCAGAAGTAGCCACACCTCAGTCCCGATCCCGAGTAGCGGCCCAGCGACGGGGCCCAACACCGCAACCGCCGTCGTCATCCCGACGACGGCCAGACCGTCACGCCGCGACTCGCGTCGCTGTTCGACGAACCAGCCTGCGGCACCAGCGATTGGAAGCACGAGCGTCAGGAGCAACATGACCCAGTCTGTGGGCACGAACGGGAGCATCATGATCGCCTCCCGGAGGCTGATCACGCGGTAGTACAGCCCGAAATCGAGACCGAGCGCCGCGGCGGCGTCGGTAACGAACGAATTGAACCAGATAGGTGGCAGACCGAACACGGTGATGACCGGAGCGAGGAACACGACACCAAGCCGTTCGAGCGCCGCCTTCGGTCGCAGTCGGCCGTGGGCGACAATTAGACCGGCGGCCACGGCCAGCGAAATGAGAAGGGCGAACCACCCAAGCACGGAGATAAGTTCGATGAACAGCACCGCAAATCCGCCGGTAAGCAGGAGTCCAACGACCGGGAGTCCGCTGGTGACATAGGCAACCTCGCCGGCCGGTTCGTCGAGTCGATAGTAGTAGACAGCCAGTGCGGCCAGCGGCACCACCACGGTGGCGGCGTAGGTCGCCAGCCAGCCCGCGTCGGCGGAAAAGGGCCGGAACGCGTCGTTGGCGACGAACAGCAGGAGAATCAAGACAGAGACGAGTCCGAACGCGGTCGCCGCGAGACAGGTCGCCTCAAAGGCACGCCCACGCAGATGGTTGACATCGCTGTTCTCCCCGTGCCAGCCTGTTTCAGGTTCTCGTGTTGCCATCAGTTCAGTCCCCCAGTGTTCATTCGTACTCCTCCCGGTAGCGCGCCGCGATTCGGTTGCTCAACAGGTTCAACAGGAACGTGATGACGAACAGCGTCAGGCCGATAGCGAAGAGACTGGTAAAGCCCAGTTGACTGACGCTGTCGGCGCTGTTGATCTGGACCATCGCTGCCGTCATCGGCTGGTACCCCTGAAAGAGGTTTGCCAGTGGGTCCGAGAGGTTCAGCATCCGTGGCCGACTGCCGGCCGCGACAACGACGATCATCGTCTCGCCGATAGCCCGCGACAGGGCGAGAATGAACGAGGAGAAGATGCCCGAGGCCGCCGCGGGGACGACGACGCCGGTGGTCACCTCGAATTTCGTCGCGCCCATCCCGTAGCCGGCCTGTCGTAGTGAGTCCGGGACGGCGCTCATCGCGTCCTCGCTCAGACTGGAGACCATCGGGATAATCATGATGCCGACCATGATGGAGGCGCTGAGGATGTTGAACGTGTTGACCGGGAGCCCGATGGTCTGGAGGAACGGCGTCACGTATACGAGCGCAAAGATACCGTAGACGACCGTCGGGATACCAGCCAAGATTTCCAGCCCCGGCTTCAGAACCGAGCGCATCTGGTCGCTGGCGTACTCGCTGAGGTAGACCGCGGCCGCGACGCCCGTCGGGAGCGCGATGACGGCAGAGATTACCGTCACCAGCAGTGTGCCGCTCAACAGCGGGAGCAACCCATAGACGTTCCGGCTGATGAGAAACTCCGTTCCGGTGAAGAAGTCGACCGGGTTCACCAGCGTAAAGAACGTGACCGCGTCGCGTGCGAGCAACACGACGATGCTGACGGTGACGAGAATCGACGCGGCAGCACACAGGAGCAGGACGTATCGATACATCCGCTCGCGTGCTGCGCGTCCGCTCGGTCTGGACGTAATATCCGGCCCGGGCGTCTCGGTGCTCATTGTGTTGTCTCCAATAATGTGCTCATGTGAGTAAGCCGACTCTATACTGTGTTAGCCAGCAACCTCGTCCAGCTTTTCGAGGTTTTCATCGCGCTGCTCGGCGCTCGAAGGCACGTACCCGATCTCCTGAACGATATCGGTTTCGGCCTGTTCGAGGTAGAACCGAATGAACTCGTAGACCGCCTCGTTCTGCAGGGATGACTCGGACGCATAGATGAACAGCGGCCGGGCCAGCGGGTACGAGCCGTCCTTGGCGTTTGCCAGGCTCGGGGCGGTGCATTCGCCGTCCTCCTCGGTCTTGACTTCGACGGCTTTCACCGCTTCGGAGTTTGAGTTGTAGTACGCGAACCCGAAGTATCCGATGCCGCCCTCGTTGTCACGGATTCCCTGAACAATAGTCTCGTCCTCTTCGGTCGGCTGGTACTCGGTCGTGTGTTTGGTGTCCTCACCGACGACGTTCTCGTTGAAGTAGTCAAACGTCCCAGAGGTCGACGCCGGGCCGTAGCGTTCGATCTCCATGTCGGGCCACTCGTCACGCACGTCTGACCAGTTCGTGACATCCGATTCATCGCTCCATATCTGGCGCAGTTCGTCGAAGGTCAGGCAGTCGACCCAGTCGGCATCGTTGTTGACCGCGACAGTCAGAGCGTCGCCCGCGATCTCGAACTCAACTGGCTCGACATTGTTGCCAGAACACTGCTCTATCTCGGCGTCCGTGATAGGACGGGAGGCCCCGTTAATATCGGAGTCCCCGGGACAGAACCAGTTCTCGAAACCGCCGCCGCTCCCCGTGGAGTCGACGGTGACGTTGACGTTTCCATGCTCCGCCATGAACTCCTCGGCCATCGCGTCGGAGATGGGGAACACGGTACTGCTGCCCTTGATAATGACCTGCCCCGAGAGCCCGTCGGAACCGCTACCGTCAGACCCACTGCCATCGGAGCCACTGCCGTCGCCACTGTTCGTATTCTGGACACAGCCAGCCAGCGCCAGTGTCCCGATTGCACCAGAACTTGTTAAAAAACGACGGCGAGAGATACCACCGCTCGGTGAATCTGTCATCATCAGATTGGAGATGAAGAGCGGATAAGTACCCTACTATTAGCCCTATATCCAGGTATAAACACTATATATTACTATATACTATTATGCGGCGCTACCGTCTTACACCGCAAAAACGACGTAAAAGCTGTCTAAAGCCGATTGAGCCCCGATCAAGGCAACAATTCATCGGGATGATGTTGTTAGCAGACCACTTGGCTCAGCGCCCGCATCACGTGTCGTGATTCCATGACAGCGCAAGTCAGAGTTTTGACCGTTGATATATAGTCTCAGTATATTTTATAAATCTGCAGCGCGTATTCAAAGTACTATGGAGACGCGCAAAGTACAGCTGACGGGCGGGTCCACGTATACTGTCTCGTTACCGAAGGAGTGGGCAACAGAGAACGGCGTCGAAAGCGGCAGTGTCGTCGAGTTTTATGCCGAAGACGACCTGCTACTGGTCTCACCACAGCACGGCGACGACCACGTCGAGGGAACGCTGGACGTGACTGGCCTCGAAAACAGGCACGAACTCACGCGGGCGGTGATGACGATGTACGTTAGCGGCTTCGATATCATCCGACTGGAAGCCGCCCGGATAACGGCCGAACAGCGGCGTATCATCCGCGATGCGACACAGGGACTGGTCGGTCTAGAGATGATCGAGGAGACGGCCGACCGGGTCGTCCTGCAGGACCTGCTCGATTCGTCGGAACTGTCCGTGCTTAATGCTATTACACGGATGCGGCTGGTCTCGTTGACGATGCTCTCAGACGCCGTCGAGGCGCTCATCGAGGATGACAATGACCTTGCGGCGGACGTGATACAGCGCGACGACGACGTGGACCGCCTCTGGTACATGGTCTCCCGAGTGTTCCGAACCGTCCTTCGCAATCCGACGGCTGCCAACGAGATCGGCTTCCCACGTGAGACAGTGTTCGATTACCAGTCCAGCGCCCGTCAGCTGGAGCGTATCGCTGACCACGCGACCAAGATTGCCAGCCTCTCTCAGGAGATCGGTGAAATCACCGGCGAGACTGCTGACCTTCTCGATCAACTGGAGACTGAGGCCATTGCTGTCCCCGAAACCGCGATGGATGCGCTGTTAGCTGACGACAACGACGAGGCCGTCGAACTGGCAAACGAGGCTCGCTCTCGTATTCCCGAAGTCGACGAAACCGCCCGCGAGGTCGATGGAAAGGTCAGAGAGCTAGACCCACAGAGCGCACAGTTGCTTGGCCGCGTGGTCGACTCGCTGTCCCGAACCGCCGACTACGGCGGCAATATCGCCGAAAGCGCCCTCCAGAAGGCCGCCCCACGGCCATAGCCGACGCTGTCGCTCCGAATTCGTGAACAGCTGAAAAAGCTGATTGCGTGCCGGATTACTCGACCAGCACGGCGTTGACCTGACCGTGCTGTCCGGGGCGGGAGGTCACGCGGGCCTGTCCCTCGGAGGTCTCGAGGATTGCGCCTTTGGTGATGATGTTTCGCCGAGCGTAGTTCGGGTTCGACGGGTTCTCGACGACGTTTTCGATGGTCGCTTCGATGGTCTCCGCACCGTCGGCGATGCTCGCAACGTCGGTCTTGACCGCACGGACCTTCTGCGTGTTGCCGCGTGAGTCGACAGTCTTCAGTCGCTGCTCGCCGACCTGCGTCTCAACGGTGTCCTTACCGAGCTCGTGTTTCTTCTTCTTGTGGTTCGGTCGTCGTCGGCCGCCTGTCCGCTTGCGAGGGGAGCGTCCCTGGTCTTTCATACGGGAAGGAAGACCCAGCGGCTACTTGAACCGTTCGATGCCGACGCGCCATCGTAATCGTTACCCCCACGCCGGCAGGTTACTCTGATGATGAGTCTGAAGACGGCCGTCGCCGCGCCGTTCCGCCAGCGTGGAACCGACCGGATGGCGGAAAGTGAGTTCGTCGTTGCACTCTCGCTAGACCGGAACTGGTTCTCGCCCGACCAGGCCAAGACACTGGTCGACGTGGCCGCGAGCGAGGGCTTAGTCGAGCGGGACGACGACGACCTCGTTGTCGCCTTCGACGCGACACACACCGCGATTCCGGACGGGTTTACACCGGGCGAGGAAATCCTGCAGTCGCGGTCGACGTTCGAGCGGGTACTCGACGCCGTTATCGAGGCTGGCATCGAGAAACAGACCGCCGTCGCCGGCATCAACGCGCTTCAGTCTGATATCGGTGTGACACTGGAGGCCGCAGCCGTGGTGTATGCGCGCAGTGAGGGCGTCGATGTCGAAGCCATCGCCGCGGATGTCCGGGAGGAGCTCTAATGGTCAAAGACAGCATTTCTGACGGTCGACGGATCGGGCAGTTACTTGCCTCGGAACTGACCGGCCTCCAGCGCGGACCGCTCTCAGGTGTTTCTGTCGTCGATGCCGACAGGGACGTGGAACCGACACCGGCGGGTGCCTTTGCCTACCGCGTGACAGCCGACGGCACCGAGGTTGCGGTCGTCGAAGTAACGCCGGAGACGGCCCGACTGGTCCTAGAGCAGGCACCCGTGACTGCGCCAGAGCGTGATGATATCACTGTCGACGGGACAACCGTTGTTGTTCACAGCGGCGCGGCGGTAAAAACTGCAGTCGACATGCTGGAGCGGTCTCTCTCGGGGTAGCACGGCTTTTTTTGATGTGAGGACACGACTGCACTCCAGCTGAACTACCTAGAATCAGTGACGGCTGGGCTCAGCAATAGCCGCGGACGTCCACGCCACGAAGCCAGTGAGGACGAGCACGGAACCGAGTATGGCCGTCGCGGCAGCGATAGCAAGCACAAGTGACGGGAGACCGAGCGGCGTTCCGACAGCGAGGACAATCGGGGTCACGGTGATACAGAGCGAGCCAAGCGCGACGGCCCGGCGCTGTGTCGTCGTCAGTTCGATACCGAGGTGGAACAGCGACCCGGGCTCCGGGTCGGGAGCAGCGAGGCCAAGACACAGCAGCGGGACACCGAGAAACACCAGCGTCGCGGCGACGGCATACGACCAGAACAGCCACTGCCCGGACGCTGGCGCAAGCGACAGAAACGCGCCAACGGCTACGAGCACGACACCACCAACGAGCCCGAACTGCCGTAGCCGTGGGTCGTTCAGGGCTTCGCTCAGGTCTGGGAGGGTCTCGGCCACGTGGCCGACATCCATGAAGCGATCCATACGCGGGCTTTTGCCTACGGTGTAAAATAGACAGGGGGAGAAAATATCAAATCTGATTCCACCAAAGCAGGCCACGATACGAGAAGGAAACGCTTGTATCGCTGCCAGCCGCTGCGGTATCTATGCACTTCTTCGACCGTCTCGCGGACCGCATCGCGACCGCCGACAGCGTGGTGTCGGTCGGCCTCGATCCGGACCCTGCCCGCCTGCCCGACAGCGTGCTGGACGCCGACCTCCCGCGCTGGCAGTTCAACCGTCGGATTATCGACGCAACCCACGAACACGCCGCGTGCTACAAGCCAAACGCCGCCTTCTACGAGGATCCCGACGGCTGGCGCGCCCTCGAAGAAACAATCGCCTACGCACACGGGAAGAACGTGCCCGTCCTGCTGGACGCCAAGCGGGGTGACATCGGCAACACCGCACGGCAGTACGCCCAGATTCTCGACGAGGATGAAGGGCCTGCCGCCGACGCCATCACGGTCAACCCGTTTCTCGGCCGCGACTCATTGGAGCCGTTCCTCCAGCGCGCGGACAGGGGTGTGTTCGTCCTCGGGCGCACGTCGAACCCCGGCGGCGAAGACCTCCAGGACCTCGAACTGGCCTCCGGTGAGAAACTGTACGAGCGCGTGGTCCACCTCGCGGACCTCTGGAACGGCAACGGGAACATCGGCCTTGTCGTCGGCGCGACCAACCCCGATGAACTCGAAGAGATCCGCGAACTGGTCCCGGACATCCCGTTTCTCGTTCCCGGCGTCGGCGCGCAGGGCGGCGACGCCGAGGCCGCTGTCGAGCACGGCCTCGCCGATGGCGTCGGTCTGGTCAACTCCTCGCGCGGTATCATCTTCGCCGGCGAGGACGCCGCCACGCGGCGCGGCGATTCTGGCGACGCGTTCTTCAAAGCTGCCGGACAGTCGGCAAAACAGCTCAAACAGCGACTGAACCAGTTCCGATAGCTTAGAACCGGTACGTGTCCACGCCGTCGGGCATGTTCTCCGGCGACTTCTGGTCGCCCGGCTGGCCGACCTCCCCACCGCACTCGACGCACATCCCGATGTCCTTGTCCCAGTGGCGGTCACAGACGAGTCGCCCGCACCTGTCGCAAGTGTGGTCCACGTCGGGGCGCTCACAGATTTCACACAGTCCGGCTACGCTCATGGTAGTTGGTAGCATAGCTGACCGTTTGAATCTTTGGCGGTGTGACCCGGAGCGGGTCGCCAACCCCACGCCGGGACAGTCTCTCTTGCTGGCCACGAAGTATTTCCCCGTGGCCATTCCTCTCTATAGTATGTTGCCACTCCTCCAGCTCGGATCGCTTCCGTCACTGCCAGCGTTACTCGTCGGCTTGCTGGCTATCGCCGTGGTACTGCTGGTCGGTCGGCTCGTGATGAAGGTGGCGTGGCGACTCGTCATCATCGCTATCATCGCCGTCGCCGTCCTCTGGATACTCGGAATACTGGGCTTTCAAGTCATCTAGAGCCCCGCGAGGAAGTTCCGGATCACGTCGTGACCGACTGCGGTCAGGACCGACTCCGGATGGAACTGAACGGCTTCGATGGGGTGCTCACGATGGCGGACGCCCATCACCAGTTCCGTGCCGTCTTCGGTCTCTGTTGTCGCGCTGACGACGAACTCCTCAGGAACGTCGTCGGCGATAAGTGAGTGATAGCGTCCGCCCTGGAACCCCTGTTCCAGCCCTGCAAAAACGCCCTTTCCGTCGTGGTCGATGGGGAACGCCTTGCCGTGAATCGGCTCCGGCGCGCGACCGATGGTGCCGCCGTAGGCGTACACCGCCGATTCGAGGCCGAGACAGACACCGAGTGTCGGCACGTCAGGACTGACCTCACGGAGGACATCCAGCGTGACCCCGACATCGCGTTCGTTCTTCGGATGGCCCGGGCCCGGCGAAAGGATAATCGCGTCGGGGTCGAACGCCTCGACATCGTCGAGCGATGCCGTGTTCCGGACGACTTCAGTCTCGGCGTGCTCGGAGACGTACTCGACGAGGTTGTACGTGAACGAGTCGAAGTTATCGACGAATAGCACCCGGAGGTCGTCCCTGACGGCGTCCGCACCAGCGGGCTGTGCTGTGCTCATCGGGTCACCTCCTCGTGGCCTGCAGCGCGCTCTGCCACGTCGACCGGTTCCCCTTCGATTTCCTCAAGCGCGGTCAACACGCCGTCCATCTTCTGCTCAGTCTCGACGTACTCACTTTCCGGGTCCGAGTCCGCGACGATGCCAGCCCCGGCCTGCACGGTGATGCGGTCCCGGTCACCCTCGTCCTCGACCGTCGCCGAGCGGATGACGATAGCGAAGTCGGTGTCGCCGTCCCAGTCGAAGTAACCGACGCCGCCGCCGTAGGGGCCACGGGGCGAGCGTTCGAGTTCGTCGATAATCTCCATGGCGCGGATCTTCGGCGCACCGGAGAGGGTCCCCGCCGGGAACGTCGCGCGGGCGGCGTCGAAGGCATCTTTGTCTTCGGCTAGGCGACCCGTCACGGTGGACTCGATATGCTGGACGTGGCTGTACTTGAGGACGTTCATGAACTCGGGGACTCGGACGCTGCCGGCCTCGGCGACGCGGCGCACGTCGTTTCGTGCCAGATCGACCAGCATCGTGTGTTCGGCCCGCTCCTTCCCGTCGGCGAGCATCTCACCGGCGAGGCGGCGGTCCTCAACTGGAGAGTTCCCGCGCGGGCACGTCCCCGCGATAGGATTCGAGACGACGTGGTCGCCGGCGACGGAGACGAGCGTCTCCGGACTCGCGCCGACGATGGTCAGGTCATCGTAGCCCAGCAGGTACATATACGGCGAAGGGTTCACCGCCCGGAGGGCCTCGTAGAAGCCCAGCGGGTCGACGTCGCCGTACAGCTCTCGGGTTCGGGAGATAACGCCCTGATAGATGTCGCCCGAGAGGACGTACTCCTTTGCGCGTTCGACGGCGTCCTCGTACTCGTCTCTGGGGCCGGCGACTTCGTCCTCGCGGCGGAAACCGCCGGTCGAAAGCGGTGACAGGTCCGAGAGCACGGCCTCGACCCGTTCAGCTTCGGCGACCAGTTCGCCGTAGCGCTCGCCGGCGTCCTCGCCTTGCCTGACAACCGGCGTGAACACGAGCGAAACAGTGTCCTCGACGTGGTCGAACCGGACCGTCGACGTGGTGAGGACGAACTGCGCGTCCGGGAACCGCGAGTCCGGGCGGTCGAGGCCGACCTCGTCGAGCCAGAGGTCGTAGACAGCGTCGTACGAGAGAAAGCCCACGAGGCCGCCTTCGAGGTGCTGGCGGTCCATCGCCGGGAAGTTCCGCAGTGCCACATCGGGCATCGCCGCCCGGAGGTCATCAACCACGTCACCGCCGTCGGTCGTCACGAGGTCGGCGTAGCGGTCGTCGAAGACCTCGACCTTGCTCTCGTCACCGGTCGCGGTGACGACGGCGCGCGGGTCGTAGCCGACGAAGGAAAAGCGGGCGTGACGGTCGTCGGTCTCCGGCGCGAACGCGCCGTCGGGGTCGCTGGAGGCGACCTTTTCGGCACTTTCGAGCAGGAACGTGTAGTCGTTGGCGGCCACGTCGCTCGTGCGACCAGTCAGGGCCGCGTACGCGGTCAGGGGCTCCACGTCGACAGCCAGCTCCGCGGCGGTGCGGACGACGACCGGACGGTCGGCCTTGGCGTGTTCGACGAACTCCTCGCGGGAGATATCGAGAGTCATACTGCGCCCTCCGACGCTTGCTTTGCGTTCCGCACGAACCGTCCAACTGCGTCGTGGTCTTTCATGCCGCCAGCGGACTCCACGCCGCTCGCCACGTCGACGGCAAACGGCTCGACTGTCTCGACGGCCTCAGTCACGTTCTCGGGGGTCAGCCCGCCGGCCAGCACGATAGGCACGTCAAGCGAGTCAACGAGATCGCGCGTGCGCTCCCAGTCGTGTGTCTCGCCCGTGCCGCCACCGCCGTCGGCGTCGACCGAATCGACGAGCAGGGCGTCGGCATGGGTGGCGTAGTCCTCGATGGCCGGCGCGTCTGCCTCGACCACGGCGACAATGTCCTGAGTGATTCGGTTGTTGAGGGCCCCGAGTTCCGCCGGCGAGAGGCCGTCGTGGACCTGCACCGCGTCGGGCTCGATCCTGTCGATACGTCTGACGGCCTCTTGCACCGTCGTCGGCATCATCACCAGCACGCTCGTCACGAACGGCGGGACGCCATCAGCGATCGTCTCAGCCGTTCCCTCGTCGACCTCCCGCGGCGTATCGACCGGGACACCGTGGATGATACCGACCGCGTCAGCACCAGCTGTAACGACAGCATCGCGGTCCTCGGTGTCCGTCACGCCGCAGATCTTCACGCGCGTCATGCCCCGATCAGGTCGTCGAGTTTGTCGGCTGCCGCGCCCGACTCGATGGCCTGTCGGGCCTGTTCGACTCCCGCTTCGTGCGTGTCGGCGACGCCGGCGACGTAGATGGCTGCGCCGGCGTTGGCGAGGATGATGTCCCGCTTCGCGCCGGTGACGTCACCGGTGACGATGCCGCGAAGGTCGGCCGCGTTCTCTTCCGGCGATCCTCCGGAGATAGCCTCGATGTCGCGGGTTTCCAGACCCATGTCCTCTGGGGTGATGGTGTACTCCGCGATCCGGTCGTCGGTGACCTCCGCGACAACCGTCTCGCCGTGGATGGCGATCTCGTCGAGGCCGTCACCGTGGACGACCAGCGCCCGCTCAACGTCCAGTCGGGCCAGTGCCTCAGCCATCACGGGCACGAGGTCCGGATCGTAGACGCCCAGCACCTGTGCATCCGCGTCGGCAGGGTTCGTCAGCGGGCCGAGAATATTGAACACAGTCCGCATTCCGAGTTCCTGTCGCGGGCCGATGACGGCCTTCATCGCCGGATGGAATACGGGCGCGAGCATGAAGCCGATGCCGTCTCGTTCGATCGTCTCCTCAACGTCCGGCGGTTCGGCCTCGATGTCGACGCCGACCTCTTCGAGCACGTCGGCGCTCCCCGAAGATGAAGAGACAGAGTAGTTGCCGTGTTTGGCGATGGGGACGCCAGCCCCGGCGGCGACAATGGCACTCGTTGTCGAGACGTTGATTGTGTTGTAGTCGTCGCCACCGGTTCCACAGGTGTCGACAAGCCCCTCGCGGTCGGGCCGGATGGTCCGTGCGGCGTCGCGCATCCCCTCGGCAAAGCCGGCGATCTCAGCCTCCGTCTCCCCCTTTGCCCGCAGTGCCGTCAGGAGCGCACCGATCTGTGCCTCAGTTGCATCCTCGAAAACAGTCGTCGCAACGGCTCGAGCTTCCACCTGTGTCAGGTCGTCACCGTCAGTGACGCGTTCAATATACTCTTTCATTGTATTCACCAATGGACTTTTTCGTGTTGTGATGTACAAATCCGTACATTGACTTAAGCCTATCGGGACCCCTGCTCGCCGACGAGTATGTGTGGGCAATCAACAGACAACGTGGTGATACGGAATTCGAAACCTTCAATTATACCCACCGAAAACAATGTGGTGTACCTCGCAGTGAGGGTTCGTGGTCTAGGTCGGTTATGACACCTCCTTGACATGGAGGAGGCCGGCGGTTCAAATCCGCCCGAACCCATTTCTACTGTCGCTACCTCCCAAGCGGAGCGAGTCGGCAGCGACCTGTGGAGTAAGCAGAGTCGTGTGCAAGGGCGCATATCTCGACGCTCCGACAGGGGCATCCCATAGTTTCTTGCCCCAACCGCGTTAGAGTCATCTATATGAGAGATCAGGTCGAGTCGGCGGACGCGTTCGAACAGTTCGTGCTCCTTGCGGTTGCAGAACTCGAAACGGCCGGTGAAACGCCAGTCCACTCCTATCATGTGACCCAGACGGCGAAAGCACATCTCGCGGATGTCGACCGACAGCCGTTCGGCGGCGTCGAGCGCCAGAAGGTCATCTCGGCGCTGGGCCAACTCGCCGACAAGGGGCTGTTGCGCACCGAACAGACGCAGTCACCGACGGGGAAAGGACGGCCGGGGTACGAACTGGCCGGAGATCCAGAAGAAGTGCTCGAAGTGCTGTCAGCGACAGATGAGTTTGAACCGTACGTCGACGCGGTCTGGTCCTCATAGCGGGCCCCACTCGTTAGACGACGCTCACGCCGCCGCGCTCCTGATCGAGGGCGGGTGGCTGGCCCGCTTCGAGACGTTCGAGACGGTCCATGATCGTATGGACGACGTCGTCTTTCGTACACGGTGCGACATGGACGAGTTCGCTGCCGTCGTACTCAGCCAGCCCCATGACGGGCAGCGCCATGGCGTCGTACGCCGACTCCGCCACTTCTGAATCAACGGTCGTGTCCTGATAGAACGATTCGAGCGAGACGTTGTTGCTCAGTGCCCACTGCTTGAACTCGGCGACACGGTTCAGAATGTACTTGCCTTCT
This sequence comes from Haloarcula sp. JP-Z28, assembly GCF_011440255.1. NCBI lineage: Archaea > Methanobacteriati > Methanobacteriota > Halobacteria > Halobacteriales > Haloarculaceae > Haloarcula > Haloarcula sp. JP-Z28. Next base: position 82,816 of record NZ_JAAOHT010000004.1, read on the forward strand.
TCCGTCCGTGCGGCGGCCGACTGCGGCGCGATCTGTTTGCCCCAGACGATGACGTTGAACCCGTCGATGTGGTCGTTCTCGTCGAGTGTCTGGAGATGGTCGATGACAGCTTCCTGCCGTTCGTGTGCGCCGTCGGGCAGCATCGACCGGACATACAGCTCGATGTGAGGTGTCGGCGTAGTATCACTCATAGCTATCGGACGACACTCCCGGCTGACACATATAGATACTGTGAGAGATGCCTGCATAGTGCAGATAGTGTCATCAGGGCCTGAAGAGTGTGAAATCAGCCGCTCCAGTGCATACCTCTCCTTCCAGTCGTAACGCTGGCTCGGGAGCGGTTAACAGCTGAAACCAATATCTGATTTCTAACTATTCGCTGTTCGACCCAGACGAAAGACCGTGGAGGTTCTCGTGGATGCCGAGGATGAGCGCGGGAACGACAATCATGAAGATATGCTCCTCAATGGGAATCCCGAGGAGGTCGACACCGGTTCGGAGTTTGATCGCGAAGACACCGACGGTCAGTGTGTACCAGTCCCAGACGTACGCGATTGGATAAAGCACGACGATGGTCTTGGCCGCCATCCGGAGGGCGTTGGCACGCCAGAGCAACGCGAGCGCAACAGTCCCCCAGACTACCTCTGTGACCAGATACGTGTAGGGGCCGAAGACACCGATGTCAGGTAGCATACTGCCACCTTAGATCCAACGGCCTAAAGCTTAGTTCGTCTCTCGATTTCCGGGGACTAAACCAACCTTGATAACCCCACACGTCGAATCTACGAATTGTGAAGAACTATGGATATTGCTGATATCGCCACCAGAGAATTTGTCGAGGTTGACGCCAACAAGCGCTTGGGGAAAGTCCGGTCTATCTTCGAACGCGAGAATCCCAAGGGTATCATCGTCACGGAAGACGATGACTACACTGGCGTGATCACGCAGAAACAGCTGGTCCAGTCCCATGTCGAGGACAACGCGAAAGCGGGGGCGATGACGCGCTCGGCACCGAAGGTCGAGCGCACCGACGACGTGCGCGAAGTCGCGCGCGTCCTCGTCGAGGGTGGTGTCAAGCTCGCGCCGGTGTTCGAGGCGGGCGAGCTCTGGGGTATCGTCACCGAGGACGATATCCTCGATGCGGTTCTCGACAACCTTGACGCGCTGAGCGTCGACGACATCTACACGCGGGATGTCATCACGGTGTCCGAAGACACCAACGTCGGGCAAGTCGTCAATCTCCTCCGGAAACACGGCATCTCCCGGCTTCCGGTGCTCGGTGACGACGATGGCCTGACCGGGATGGTCACGCGCCACGACATCGTCGACGTCGTCGTCCGTGACATGAACAAGACGACGCGGGGCGACCGCTCCGGCGAGATCGAGCGCGTGCTCGACATGCCCGTCTACGACGTGATGAGCAGCCCCGTAGAGACGGCGAAGCTCGGCGACTCCGTCGAGGATGCCGTCGCGCGGATGCTCGAAAACGATTTTGCCGGGCTCGTCGTCACGCCGGAAGACGACGACACTCACGTCGCCGGCATCCTCACGAAGACCGACGTGCTCCGCGCACTGACCTACACCGAGGAGGAACACATGGACGTTCAGATCACGAACATCAAACTGCTGGACACCATCTCCCGTGCGGACATCCGATCCGACATCGAGACGGTCGCCGACAAGTACGGGGCGATGCAGGTCCAGCACGCCCACGTCCGGTTCCACGAGCACAAGGAGAAGCTCCGTGGCACGCCGCTCATCCAGTGCCAGATCCGCCTGCGGACCAACAAGGGTCAGGCGGCCGGCTCCGGTGAAGGCTACGGCGCTGAAACCGCATTCAACGTCGCGCTCGACAAGCTAGAGCGCAACGTGCTCGAACTGAAGGGCGTGCAGGCCGACGAGGAGTACCGCGGCCAGCTCCTCCGCAAACTCGGCGAACTGTAACCGAGGAATCGCTCTTTTCTACCGTTCGGCGACCTGCACGAGCTGCTTGCCGATGTTCTCACCCTCGAACAGCCCGAGGAACGCGTCGGGCGCGTTCTCGATGCCTTCGGTGACGGTCTCTCGATAGGAGATGTCGCCCGAGGCGACCCACTGACCGAGCTGCTTCGTCGCTTCCTCGAACCGCGGCTCGAAGTCGGAGACGAGGAGACCTTCGACGGTCGCACGGGACTGGATGACCTGTGTCAGCTTGCGCGGCCCCATCGGTATCTCCTCGCTGTTGTACAGCGAGATCTGTCCGCAGACGGCGACGCGCGCGTCGGTGTTGAGCCGCGTGAACACCGCGTCGGTAATCGGTCCGCCGACGTTGTCGAAGTAGGCGTCGACGCCGTCCGGTGCGGCCTCGTCCAGTGCGGCCCGGTAGTCGTCGGTCGTCTTGTAGTTGATGCCCACGTCGAAGCCTAGATCGTCTTCGAGGAACGAGACTTTCTCGTCGGAGCCGGCGAAGCCAACGACGCGTGCGCCCTGTAGCTTGGCGAGCTGGCCCGCAACGGAGCCGACGGCCCCGGCGGCCCCGGTGACGACGAACGTGTCGCCGGCCGCAGGCTGTGCGACTTCCCGGGTACCGAAGTACGCTGTCAGGCCCGGCATCCCCAGAACGCCGAGTGCCGTCGAAATCGGTGCGAGTTCGGGGTTGACCTCTGTGAGTACCGGTCCAGGTGCTGTGGCGTACTCCGCCCACTCTAGCTCACCAGTGACGACATCGCCTTCGTCGAAGCGTGCGCCGTTGGATTCGACGACCTCACCGACAACGGCACCCTTGAGCGCGTCGCCCACGTCCCACGGCTCTTCGTACGATTCGCTGTCACGCATTCGGTCGCGCATATACGGGTCGACAGAGAGGTACAGCGTCTTGATGAGCACCTCGCCGGGCCCCGGTTCAGGGATTTCTTCCTCGGAAAGCTCGAACGTATCGTGGTCGGGGGTCCCTTCGGGGCGCTTCGCTAGCCTGTAAACGCGGTTAGTGTTCGACATCACCCCCTATACACTTGGGACCCGAAAGGGGGCTTCGAAAGGAGAAACAAACACCGGTTGTATAGTTTATCTAATAATTATACACGGATATTGTGCAACCACCGAAAACGCATCGCTGCTCAGGAGCGGTGACGTAGAAAAACGCGTTCGAATCGCAGTGAGGGACAGGAATCGAGGTCGCCGGAGTTACTGGAAGCCGATCCGGCCGCCGGTTCCGGCCTGGCGCTGCGGGCTGGAACCGCCTCTGAACTCCTCTTCCATCTGCTCGTAGTACTCGCGGATGTCGTCGGTAATCGTCGGGCGCACGCTGTCCATCGCCTGCCGGAAGTGACGCATCTTGACTTCCTCCGCGTCGTCGTCCTCACGGAGTGCCTCGATGGCAGCCTCCCGGGCGATAGATTCGAGGTCCGAGCCGACGAACCCATCGCTGACTTCGGCCAGTTCGCGCAGGCTCACGTCGGGCGACAGCGGCGTGTCGTCCGTGTGGATCTTCAGGATCTGCTCACGGCCCTCGATGTCGGGCTCGCCGATCATCACGAGCCGGTCGAACCGGCCCGAACGGATTAGCGCCGGGTCGATCATGTCCGGCCGGTTGGTCGCGCCGATGACCATCACGTCCTCCATCTCTTCAAGCCCGTCGAGTTCGGTCAGGAGCTGATTGACGACGCGCTCGGAGACGTTCGACCCCATCTCGCCGCCCCGACCCGGTGCCAACGAGTCGAGTTCGTCGAAGAAGATGATGGTCGGGGCGACCTGGCGGGCCTTCCGGAACGTCTGGCGGATGGCCTTCTCGCTCTCGCCGACCCACTTCGAGAGCAGTTGCGGGCCACGGACCGAGATGAAGTTTGCGTCCGTCTCGTTGGCGACAGCTTTCGCCATGAGCGTCTTCCCGGTGCCGGGTGGGCCGTACAGCAACACTCCGGACGGCGGCGTCACGCCCATGCGCTCGAACTTCTCCGGGGAGTTCATCGGCCACTCGACGGCCTCCTGGACCTGCTCTTTAGGCCCACTGAGCCCGCCAACGTTGTCCCAGGACATCTTCGGAAGCTCGACCAGCACCTCCCGCATCGCCGATGGACTCACCTCGTTGAGCGCCCCTTTGAAGTCGTCGCGCTTGATTATCATCCGGTCGATGAGGCTCGGCGGGATGTCCTCCTCGTCGAGGTCGATTTCGGGGAGGTAGCGCCGCAGCGCCTTCATTGCGGCCTCCTTGGTCAGACTCTCGATGTCGGCCCCGACGAAGCCGTGCGTGTCCGTCGCCAGCTTGGCGAGATTCACGTCGTCCGACAGCGGCATACCGCGGGTGTGAATCTGCAGGATTTCCTCGCGGCCGACCTCGTCCGGCACGCCGATCTCGATCTCGCGGTCGAAGCGGCCCGGGCGACGGAGCGCGGGGTCGACGCTGTCGACGCGGTTCGTCGCGGCGATGACGATGACCTGCCCTCGCGATTCGAGGCCGTCCATCATCGTCAGCAGCTGGGCGACGACACGGCGCTCGACCTCGCCGGTTACGTCCTCGCGCTTGGGCGCGATGGAGTCCAGCTCGTCGATGAAGATGATCGAGGGCGATTCCTCGCTTGCGTCCTCGAATATCTCGCGTAACTGCTGTTCGGACTCGCCGTAGTACTTCGAGATGATCTCGGGGCCGGCAATAGAGAAGAAGCTAGCGGAGGTCTCGTTGGCGACAGCCTTCGCAAGCAGCGTCTTCCCGGTGCCGGGCGGGCCGTGGAGCAGAACCCCCTGTGGCGGCTCGATGCCGAGCTTCTTGAAGATCTGGGGGTGTTTCATCGGCAACTCGACCATCTCTCGCACCCGCTGGATCTCGTTTTGCAGGCCGCCGATGTCCTCGTAGGTGATGCCGCCGCCGGTTTTCTCGAAGCCGGAGATCGGTTCCTCGCGGAGTTCCACCTCAGTGTCTTCGGTGATGAGACAGACGCCCTCGGGCTCGGTCTCGACGGCGATGAGCGGGATGGCCTGTCCGGGCGAGCGCATGAACGGGTGGTTCGTCGAGGACATCACCGGGACGATGTCGCGCTCGACGACCGGCCGTTTCAATATCTGCCGCTTAACCATGCCAGCGGCGTCGGAGCCGAACTGGACCGACGCTTCTTCGGGCGGCGCGAGAACGAGCTTGTCGGCCTTCTCGGCCTCGGCCTTCCGGATTGTGACGCGCTCGCCAATACCCACGTCAGCGTTCTGGCGCGTGAAGCCGTCGATACGAACAGTGTCAGTGTTCCAGTCCTGCCGGTCGGCCCGCCACACCTTGGCCGCGGTCGTGTCGCTCCCCTCTATCTCGATGATGTCTCCGGGGGAGAGCTTGAGATGCAACAACGTATCGGGGTCGAGTCTGGCGATACCGCGTCCCGAGTCGTTCGGGTACGCCTTCGCCACTTCCAATTGAACTTCGTTCATAGTAGAGCCTGCTTACAATGAACTCGGGTAGCCCCGGAGATATGCTTTATGCTACCGGCGGCCAAGACGCAGGGCGACGGGTTTATATGATACCTAATAGCACACCGCACAGTAGGGAATAATAGCCACCGGTCTGGGTTGCCGTGACACAGACTGCCGCCATCGCCGCGTTTCATAAGGCTGGACGCGATAGCGCCGGTATGGTATTTCTCGTTCCCTTCGATGGGTCACCGCTTGCAGATGCGGCACTCAACCGCGCCGTCACCTACGCTGAAGCGCTTGACGAGGACGTCGTCGCTGTCGCGTTTATTCCGACTGGCGCCGACTACGCCGAGCGCCGCCGCCGCGTCGACCCGACCGAGGACTTCGCCGCCGAAACCGCTGCGGACGACCTCCGGCGCAAGATCGAGGAGGCGACCGACGACTCTGAACTCCGCTACGACGACGTAAGCGCTCACTCCACCAGCGAACTGTCGACGACGATCAGACAGACCGCCCGCGACGTTGACGCCAATGTCGTGTTCCTCGGCAGCGACGACACCGAGGATATCGTCGTCCCTATCGGCGAAGTCACAGACGGCGAAGACTACGACGTCCACATCGTCCGCCGGACTTGAGGACGTAGCAAGAGGGCTTTTACTGGCGCGGCCTGACCCTCCGGGTATGCGAACACTCGCTTTCGACGGCCGGATGGGCGCGGCCGGTGATATGCTTCTGGGGGCGCTGCTGGCTGCCGGAGCCGACCGCGACGCCATGTCGGTCGTTGAGGACACACTGGATATCGAGTACGCTGTCTCCGAGGTGGACCGCCGCGGGATTGCTGCAACGCGTGTCGACGTGCTGCTGACCAACGCTGCTAGCGACGGCGATGGGTCTCAGGACCACGCTCATGACGGTCACTCGCATTCTCACACCCATGACGAGGGGCATGGCCACACTGGGGACGACGCACATGCTCACTCCCACGACGAGCACACCCACGCCGAGGGCCACGGCCCGAGCCGAACGTACGCTGAAGTCGTCGAACTCGTCGAAGGGATGGACCTGTCGGCGGCCGTCAGGGCGGACGCGCTGGCGATCTTCGAGATACTCGGCGAGGCCGAAGCGTCGGTTCATGGGACGGACCTTGACGACACACACTTCCACGAGGTCGGGGCTGACGACGCCATCGCCGACATCGTCGGTACCTGCCTCCTGCTGGATGATCTCGACGTCGAACAGGTCGTGACGACGACGCCGGCGACGGGGGGCGGCACCGTGGAGATGAGCCACGGTACCTACCCGGTTCCGACTCCGGCGGTAGTCGAAATCGCGGAGCAAGCCGACTGGTCGCTGCAGGGTGGCCCCATCGACAGGGAACTCCTGACGCCGACCGGCGCGGCGATTCTCGCCCACATCGCCGAGGGAACTGAGTCGCTGCCGCCGCTCGACATCAACGCGTCGGGGTACGGCGCTGGCGGGTGGGATCTTGACGACCGCCCCAACGTCTTGCGGGCGATGGTCGGCGACAGCGCGGGGCGACTCCGCCGCGACGAAATCACGGTGCTTGAGACGAACGTCGACGACGCTCCGCCCGAGGTGCTTGGCGACCTCCAGCGCTCGCTCCCGGACATCGGTGCCCGCGATGTGTCGATAGTCCCGACGACGATGAAGAAGTCACGGCCCGGTCACATCATCAAGGTCATCTGCAGACCGGAAGACGCTGAACGGGTCGCGCGCCGTCTCGCAGAAGCGACCGGGACGCTCGGCGTGCGCGAATCCGGGGCCGGCCACCGCTGGGTCGCCGACCGGGAGTACGAGACAGTCGTACTCTCCGTTGACGGCGAGCAGTTCGAGGTCACGGTCAAGATCGCAAGTGACACGGACGGCACGGTGTTCGATGTGAGCGCGGAATACGATGACGCCGCGGCTGTCGCGGACGCGACCGGACTCCCCGTCCGCGAGGTGATGCACCGGGCCGAGCGGATGGTCCGGGAGTAACGCTATCCACTGTCGGGTTCACCCTCCTCGGTCGGACTATCGCTGTTGTGTTTGGCCAGCGCCTCCTCGACGGTGAGTGCACCGGTCGCGACCTGTCGGGCGAGTTCCTCGCTGATCGCCCGGTTCGTATCGCTTGCCTCCCGCGAGCGGTCTTTGATCTTCTGGAGTTCGCCGGCCGTGGGTTCGATGGTCCGGCTCTCGATTTCCTCGCCGTCGAGGCGAGCGATGTTGACCGCGGCCAGCACGTCGCCCATTCCGCGTGCGCCGGAACCGAGATACGGCGTCGTCCCCGTTTCGTCGACCAGCTCCACCGGCACAGACTGGATCTCGTCGATGAGACGTGCACCGACGAGTCGCGCGCCGTCGCCGATGCGAACGACCGGGTCGACCGCGTCTTCGACTTCTTCCCGAACGATTTCGGTGATGTCCGCTGCAGGCACCTGAAACGCCGCGACGACCATATCGCCGTGGAGAATCGCGACGCCCGGCCGTTCGCCGGGGTCGATACCGATGACGGTGCGGCCGTCACCACCCCGAAGCGTCGAGATAACAGCTTCGACGGCTCGACGCGGTGTGTCCGGGTCAGCCTGCACGAGGTCGACGCCGTCGGGGATTTCGACCGATTCCCCGGCCGCGATGACCGCGACCGCCGCCTCCTCGGGCCATTCGTCGCCCGGTTCGATGGTTGTGAACGCCACGCCACGGTCGCGTAGCTCGTTGACGACACCGTGGTACACTTCGAAGTCCGCTGTGGCGACGACAATCACGGCCGGATTTCGGTCGCCGATTACTTACAGATGTGGGAGTCCGTTGGTCCGCGTGTCTGTTGCAGATAATCGCTTGACGCGTGCTGATACATCTATGTAGAGATCTCTCTGCTTCCGATTACGTTTGACTGGGTTTTTATAACAGCTGAATGAACTGTTAGTGATGTGTCCGGCGGCCAGCGCTGGTGGAGCGAGTACGGCGTCCGACCCGCTGTTCGGTGGTATCAGCGGTGCCTATCTGGGCTTGCTTCTGGCACCGCCGGTGCTACCGGTTCTGGAGCAGGTCGGCGTCACCGAAGCCTGGGCGCTATACCTCGCGCTGGTCGGGACGTTCGCTGTCGTGACCACTGTAACGGGGTGGGTGCTCTCCGGTCGACCAACAGTGGCCGTCACACTCGGCGCGACTCGCGCGCGCTGGTCTCCGGTGGCGATAGCGGCCGTGTACGCCGCCGTCGGCTTTGCGTCGCTGGGGATGAGTGGTGTCAGTGGCGTGCTGGCGTTTTTCTTCGGCCTGCTAGCCTTTTTGTTCGGAGTGGCTGTCGCAGTTATGTCACAGACGCGGTACACCGCGGCAGTCACCGCAGGGGCGGAGGAGTTGACTCGCTGGCGGGCGAGCTGGCCCGAGTCCGCACAGCGGCGGCGGCTGTATGTCGGCGGGGCCGTCGCTGGCGTCGCGACTGTCGGCTTCGCCATCGGCGCAGTGTTCGATATCGCCTTGCTCCAGTACACCAGTCAGGTGCTGTTCCCGTCCGGGTTCGTCCTCCTCTCGACGGGCGGAACCCGAACCGCCGTTGCGACCGAGAACGGCCTCGAAATCAGATTGCCGGTCGCCAGACGGTTCTATGCCTGGGAAGAACTGGAATCCTACGACCTCGACGCCGAATCGCTCGTTATCACCCGAAAATGGGGGGCAGACCTGCGGTTTGCAACAGCCGAAATCGACGACGTGTCCCTCGCCGAATGGACGCTGGCCGAGCGGCTTTCGGACGACTGACAGCGGTGCCGTCAGGTACCAGTGTTTTTACCCGAACCTGCCCAACCATTGCCCGTGAGTGAGTACGTCTCGACTGGGTGTGACGCGATTGACGACCTTCTGGGTGGTGGGCTGGAGCGCGGTGCGGTCACGCAGGTGTACGGCCCGCCAGCGGCCGGCAAGACCAACTTCGCCCTGTCGGCGGTGATGGAAGTCGCCGCTGCCGGCGACGCGGCGCTGTACATCGACACCGAAGGGCTTTCGGCTGACCGGATGGAGCAGGTCGCAAGAGGTCGCGCACGTGGGACGGCCCAGACTGTGGACGACCTCGCCGGCCGACTCATCATCACGGAGGCGCTGGACTACGACGAACAGACCGAAGCCGTCCAGGACGCCGCCGAGTTCGCCGCCGAGGTCGAACTCATCGTACTGGACAGCGCGACCGGGTTCTATCGGCTCCGCCGGGACGACGAGGACGGCGGCGAGACGCTGCGGGACGTGGCCCGCCAGATCACGCACCTGCTCTCGCTGGCCCGCAAACATGACATCGCCGTCCTGTACACGAATCAGGTGTTCACCGACCCGGACAGCGACCGCTCGACGGCGCTTGGCGGCCACACTCTGAACCACTGGTCCGGCGCAATCGTCCGTCTGGACCGGTTCCGTGGCGGCAACCGCCGCGCGACGCTGGAGAAACACCGCGCCAAATCGGCCGGCGACACGGCTCAGTTCCGCATCACCGACTCGGGACTTGTAGGCGATGACACGCCCGAAACGCCGCAGTAGACCGCTCGAATTTCGACACTGGTCTCGGGCGCGCGCCGTCGCGGCGACGGCCGCGTCGCAAGTGCGAGGGACGAGTCGCGCAGGCGAGCGGAGCGAGCCGAGCAACGCAGTCGGCTGGGGAGGCGTGTGGCTGTCGCGGTTTTGTAGCTGTTGTGATTCACGCATACCGGGCGAGCGGAGCGAGCGCGGTCTCGCTCCGAGCGCGGCCGTGGCCGCGACTCGGAGGTCGTTTTTAGCGTAGATTTTTGCAAAGGGGGTTCCCGCAGCGCCGCAGGCGCGAGGAAACCCCCTGCAGTAAAAAGGTACTAGTAAATGAGGTCGTCGTCGTTCTCGGCCATGTACAGCGTCCGCGCGGCGATGTTGACGGCGTGGTCCCCGACCCGCTCGATGTCACGAATCGTCAGCAGAAGACGGGACACGTCAGCCATCAGTTGCTCGATCTCGGCTTCGCTGGAGTCGGCGTCGATTTCGCGCTCAATGAGGTCGCGCACGACCGTCTCGGAGGCGGCCTCACACCGTTCGTCCACCTCGTCGTCAACGTCGGCGATGGTATAGCACTGGTCGGCGTCCTCATTGCTGTAGGCCTCCATGGCGCTCTCAACCATCTCGATCGTCACATCAGAGACGTCCTGAATATCAACTTCGGGGTACACATCGCGTTCAGCAGTGAGCGAATACTCGCCGAGGTTCGTGGCGAGGTCACCGATCCGTTCGAGATCGGTGATGATCTTGAACGATGCGGCGATAAAGCGGAGATCGGACGCGACCGGCTGTTGCAGCGCCAGCAGGTCGATACAGTCCTGTTCAAGGTCGAGATACAGCTGATTGATCTCGTGGTCGCCCTCGATGACTTCCCGGGCCATCTCCTCGTCTTTCTGTTCGAGCGCATCCAGACCTAGCCTGAGCCGCTCGAGGACGATTTCTGACATATAGAGGACATCCTCGCGGAGCGAGTTCAGTCCCTCCTGATAGGAATCGCGTGGCATAGTCCGGAATGTGCTAGTGGTATGCATCAGCCTTTCCCTTCTCCCAATATCTCCCGATACCGACCGGCGCGACGGTAGCAGCGGGCGTGCTATCCGGGGACGGGGACGCTCGACAGCGAGAACCGGCTACTGTGGCACCGTCTCGGCGTCGTCACGGGGACGAACGTCCAGCGTCGTCGCGTCGCCGAGTGCTGTCCCGCCCTCGATGCGTTCGACGCGCACCACCACGTCCTGTGGCGTTGCACAGCCACAGCTCACGAACTCGTCCCACTCCTCGCCGACAACCACCGGGCCGCCGTGGGCGCGACGGAGGTACTGTTGATAGGTGTCCCCGCGGAGTTCGTCGACTATCCACTCGGTGTCGACGCCTGACCACGGGTCTCCACCGGCGGTGCTGGGGGCAAACGAGAGCACGATACGGTCCGCAACGGAAGCCATGCACTAGCTGAGGCGGGAGGCAGGCTTAGTCCCTTGGGAGCGACCGCCTCGGCGCGGCTACAGTTTGTCGTTGACCGCTTCCAGGCAGTCGGCGTCGACGAACACCACGACATGATCCCCGGGTTCGATAATGGTGTCACCACGGGGGATGACCAGTTCGCCGCCGCGGCTGATAGCCCCGATGACCACGCCGGTCGGCAGTTCCTGTACTGATTCCTGAATCGGCCGTCCAGCGAGGACGCTGTCGGCGGCTATCTCGATTTCCAGCACCTCGGCGCGGTCGGATTCGATGATAGCGACCTTCGTCGCGTCGTACTCTCGGGTGAACCGCGTAATCTCTTCGGCAGTTGTCTCACGGGGATTGACGGCCACATCGACGCCAACGGCCTCGAACAGGTCGACGTACTCGCCGGAGTTGACGACAGCGACGGTTCGCTCCGCACCGAGCCGCTTGGCCAGCAGCGTCACCAGAAGGTTCTTCTCGTCGCTGTCGAGCGTCGCAACCACGGCGTCGGCGTCTGAAACGTGTTCTCGTTCGAGGAACTCCCTGTCCGTTGCGTCACTTTCAAGTACGGTTGTTCCCTGCAGGTCCTCCGCGAGTTCACGCGCTCTGTCATGATCTTGCTCGATGAGCCGCGGTTTGATACCACGATCCTGAAGCAACCGGGAAGTGTGATAGCCGACATCGCTCCCGCCGACGATGAGGACGTTCTGGGTCGTCTTTGACTCCGGTGTGATTTCAGTCGCAAACAGACGAACGCTTTCGCAACTGCCGATAACGATGATGTCGTCTCCCTCCCTGAGAACGGTCTCTCCGCGTGGGATAATGACCTCGTCACCGCGCAACACGGCAGCGAAGGTTAGCGACTCGTAGCGATCGGCCTCCGCGACGGTCTGGTCCGCGATTGGACTGGATTCACGCACCTCGAACTCACCCATCTGGATCTGTCCGTCAACGAATGTTTCCACGTCGCGCGAGCCGGGAAGGCCGATTACTCGGGCGATATTCTCCGCGGTGAGCAGGTTTGTCGCAACCATGTGGTCCACACCGAAGGCGCCCCCAGATTTCTCCCAGGTCCGGAGGAACTTCGCACTCTTGACGCGCGAAATGGTGAACGGGTCAGCGGCCGTTATTGCCGTCCCACAGGTGACGATGTTCGTCTCGTCATCGTCGGTGCTGGCGATGAGTACGTCGGCTTTCTCGATACCGGCCTCTGCGAGCGTGTCGAGTTCCGCCCCATCTCCTTCAACGCCGAGCACGTCAGCCTCGTACATCAGGGCCTCCACACGGTCAGGGTCGATATCCACAACGGCGACTTCGTGGCTTTCGGCGAGGCTCTCGGCGATGTTCGAACCGACCTCGCCCGCGCCAACAATTACGATATACACGGCCGCGCCTCCGCCTGATACATATGCACCAGCTTTCCACCGACAGGTGAAGTGTATTTTCATCCGAGCGGCGAGCCCGCTCTCCCGGGGTGGACAAGCTCCCAGACCCGGCCGTGCACAAGTGCCGATCGTCGGTCAAGATGTAGCCTGCGACCCGCTCACGACTCATCCCGAAGCGGTACGTCCAGCCAGGGAAAGAGGGCTGACCGACGTTGGAACCGTTCGACCGAATCGAACGACTCTTTCGTCTCTTCGATCGCCTTTCGCATACTGGCGTAGTCGGTCATACACATTTCCTCTGTCGCCCCACCGTTTGATTATATGCTTCTTTACGCCCGCTATCTCCCCGGTAGACGCGTACTTCTGCCGGTCAGTTCGGGGAACCGCCGCCAAACACTTCGCCATCATAGCTACACAGGTCTTTCGTCTGCGGCCCTGTCTAACACGCAGCGGCCGCCTGACGTACTGTTCATTATAGTAACAGGTGACTACTATCCCATCGGTTATCAGTGTGACTGTCACTTCCAGCCACACAGACAGTCGTAGTGACTAGTGGTGGACGTAGACGTGGATGTACGTATGAGGACGAGACAGTGAACCGCAACGAGTCCCAGAAGCAGTACCGTTCTGGCCGCCGGTGGACTTACGACCGCGGCCGCGCCTGTCGCCACCGTCAGGATACGCACAACGGTCTCAACTCGAAAGGTATCGACCGACTGCTGCTCGGTTGTGCGGGCCGCTTCGAACTGGTCTCTGATAGCGTCGAATCTGGGCCCCCGACCGACCCGCTTTCGGTCTTGCTCGTACTCGACCAGCCCAGCAGCGTTGAGCCTGGGAAGGTGTGTCTGACAGAGTGAAACGTACACGCTGTCGTAGAGCGCATCACTATCGGTCTCCGCATCGGCGACGGCGCGCGCCACCTGTTTACCAAGTTCGCTGACGGGGAGCGCTGTCTCGCATTCGGCAAGACAGTGCAAGCATGCGCGGCGGCGCTCGTTACCGAGAATATCGAATACTGTTGCGTCACCGAGGCCGTTCTGGTCTGGGGGCTCAGTCGTCTTTCCAGCATCAAAGACGGCGCCGAGTCTGATCGTCGGTCGCATGTGTTTATCACCCGCCGGATGTGCCGCTGTGTCCAAACATCTATCCAGTACGTAGCTTACCTCTCCGTATCGAAGGCAGCCCGTAGACGGTCGGAAAGCGACTGCGGTGCCGACAGCGAGAGTCGATGGCTCACCGCCAGTGCTACAAACACCATGCTCACGACGAGCGCGATTGCGACGCCTGACACTGTGGTCTCGCTGAGTGCAAGTCCACCGACCGCAATCAGCGTGGCACACGCGGTCCCGAGATACCGACCTGACCACCGCTCACCGGCCGACGTGTGAGCATCTGTTCGATCATGCTTGGTGACGGACTCAGTCGACGGCGTCGACTCCGCGTCCGGCGTCGACAGGAGCGATGGTTCCTCGTCGAGATACCCGTCGAAGGAGTCCGCGAGTGCGGTCGCTTCGACGAGTCCGCGGTCCTGATTGTAGTTGATGACGCCTGCATCGTCCATCTTCGGGAGGTGGGACTGGTAGAGGGCAATGTAGACGCGCTGGCGCTGTTTCGAGCGGAGCGCATCGACCGTCGTATCGTGTTCCAGCGCTGCGATGTGTTCTGCGATGTCGCTCATATCGGCCGGCTCATCGCGGGGGTACTCGTGGAGGTATTTGAGGACCAGACGGCGGCGACGACACTGGAGGACGTGGAAGAGGTCGTCGCGGGTGAGTTCGTCGCTCGATGTGGACTCCGAAGACGACGACTCCTCTGGCGCGGACTCCTCGGCCTCAGTTGTCGTGGGGTCGGAAGTCGTTTCAGCTATGGACATGTTCGCTCGTTCCTTTTCCAGCAACCGACATATACCGGGTCGACTGTTCCGCCGATTGCGACTGTTTCACCGATTTAACGGGTCGATAATGGCCGACTTACCCGGGGCCAACGTGCGATAAAGCAGCGATCTGAAGTGCCTACACCTATTTGCTGGGGGTTTCGGGTCAAGAACTCTGTTCTACGGCTGTTTCACACAGCATACTAAATTGTTTCATCACTACGACGGTAAATAATGTCTACAAATATACATATATGCAGTTGCGGTAGGCGTTGTTTCTCGGGCTAATTCTGCCGTTTGTCGGCCATAGAAGAGTCAGAGGGCGAAAGTTATCGTTTCTATGTGCTTGTCGGCTATCGGTGTGGCTTCAGTTACGACTGTCGTGACAGTGGCGAATAGTTTCACTTGGTGGAGACACACCCGAAAAACGCCGGTAGCGAACAGTGATGCCACTATCGACCCGGCTATCCGAGCCGTGAGCCAGTTTATCCGCCGGGCGTCGGTGGCTTGATATCGCCCGCGTGTGGCGAGTTCGCGGCTGCGGGCTTTGCCCGCTCCAGACAGATGAGGTTCTCCCTGCCGAGACGTATCTTTACGACCTCGTCTTCGTCGACCATCCGCGAAAGGAGACGGCTAACCTTCGCTTTCGACCAGTCTGTCGCCTCGACGATATCGGTCTGGTGCATGCGGCCATTCTCAACTCGCAGCATCAGCTTCACGAGGTGCGCGTCAGGGGCGAGTTCCCTGTCGGCTTGCTCGAAGGCCTCAGCCGCAGTGTCCACGTCGATGTCTGCACTGTCAGCTTCGACCACCCTGTCCGTGGCTTCGATTTCACGGTTAACCTCGAGTATCTCCCGGTCCAGCTCGAGGGAGCGATAGATGAACAGTCTGGCCGCCGTGGAGAGCCCCGTGACCCAGCCGTGCCTGATTGCTGCGACTGTCAGCCCGATCCCGATCAGGAATCCCAGAAGTGAACTCGTTACCCAGACTGGCGTCAGCACGCTGTTCGGGTTCGTCCCCCAGGCGACTTCCTGCGGGTCGGTCAGGAAGTCACCGTCCGAATCGGACGCGAGTGGGTCCGTTCCAAGGTCCGAAACCTCTTGTCCATCGTTGAGACCATCGCCGTCTGTATCTGCAGTGGTCGGGGACGTTCCAGCCGCCAGTTCCTTTCCGTCGTTGAGACCGTCACTATCTGTATCACTCTCGGTGGGTGCGGTCCCCGCTTCGAGTTCAGTCCCATCTGCTATCCCATCACCGTCAGTGTCTGCGACCGTCGGGTCCGTGCCCAGGGCCAGCTCCCTGCCATCAGCGACCTCATCGTCGTCAGTGTCGGCCTGTACCGGGTTCGTGCCGACCGCCAGCTCACGACCGTCGACGACGCCGTCGTCGTCCGTGTCTGCGTCAGTCGGTTCGGTCGTGCCGGACGCCTCTCGCTGGTCGGACAGCCCATCGCCGTCAGTATCAGCGACGGTCGGGTTCGTCCCGAGTGCCAGTTCGCGTTCATCCGATAGCCCGTCGCCGTCCGTGTCCCTCTGTCGCGGGTCAGTGCCCTGTTGAAGCTCAGTCCTGTCGGCGACACCGTCTTCGTCAGTGTCTGCGGCCGCTGGGTCCGTCCCGTGCTGGTGGACCTCCGCACCGTCCGTCAGCCCGTCGCCGTCAGTGTCAGCATCAGTGATATTTGTCCCCTGAGAGATCTCGTTGCTGTTGTTGAGCCCGTCGTTGTCAATATCACCGGCACGCTGAATCGGCTGTAGAGACACCGACTGCCGATCTAGCGTGGTGTTAGAGCTCGTGTTGGAGAGCGAGATAGAGAGATCATCGAGCCCCGCGGTTCCGGGGGTTGTGAGGGCTGCGGTTCCGTTCGGGCCGACCGATGTACAACTCAGCGTCCCGTTCGCACGCGCACAGACTGAGAGGTTTTCCTGCGGCGAGCTAACGGTCACTGCGATCCGATATCCGCTGACCCGCTCGCCGTCTATCCGTTCCCAGACGAGCGAGGTTCTGTTCGGCCCATCCGCAACAGCCTGTGTGGGCTCGGCCGACTGTATCGCTGGTGCTGTTTCGTTGCCCGTCGCTGTGTATTCAGCATACTGCCCGGCGTCCGCTGCAGCAGCGACACCTACGGAGACAGACGCGACTGTCAGGAGGAGGAAGAAAGGGCATATCCCGCTCACGATCCGGTGTCTCATACAGTACGGGTGTCACAGCGGGACAATATCCTTTTTGGCACATAGTCTCCTTGTCACATCTAGACACACTTGATAATTCAATGATATATTTCCCGCGGCCCGACTACCTACTCGTTTGATAGTCCGAGCTCCGACCCAACGACCTGATCCATCCCGCGCCGAATCCGCTGTGACATCGCCGATGGTGAAATGTCGAGTTCGTCCGCCAGTTCGGCCTGCGAAATCCCGCGAGGCACGTCGAAGTACCCCTCGCTGTGGGCCGTCTCGAGTGCGACTTGCTGGTCTGCGGTCAGCCCGCATGCGCCGGCGTTTGCCTCTCCAGAGGTCCAGTACAGCCGATCCAGTCTAAACGTGATATTCTGTTCAGAACACTCAGATCGGAACTGCGACAGTGCTGCTCGCGACCGAAACTGTGCCTGTACCTGCCACTGTCCACCCGTCCCTTCGATGTCGAGCGCCCGGCCACCGGCGCGGACGAGCGAGGGCGTGAGTCGGACGGCGCTGTCGGCCACCTCAACCCGATAGACGCGGTTCGTCTCCGTCCAGTCTAACACGACGGGCTCGCATACCGTGCTATCCCTCTCCAGTTCTGTTTCAAACTGATCAAGACCCTCACCGACGGCTTCTATCACCAGAAAATTCGACGTGCCGTCGTTGACCATCTGCTCCGGACGGACTGTTACATCTGGACTGCTCTCAATTGCATCCGTCAGAATCAGCTCCGGATGACTCAGACACAGATCGACACCGAGGCTTTTCTCCCGTGGTGTCCCATCTGTCTCCGATGGGCTTGCCGGCCCGTACCCAGCGCCATCGACTGGCTGGTCCACCTCGGTCGCTGACCCCTGGTCGCCGGTATTGCGCATGTAGACACCAGACGAATCGCACACAAGGATATTACCACTATACAGATAGTGGCCACGAATTCAGGTGCTATATGGATAGCCACTTCGTGGAATCGCTTGCTTGGCAACCTGTCAATACAAGATAATTTCAGCTGAGAGAGGGTCCGTAGAGCAACGTTGGGTGGCTCCGCCGATAGCGTAGAGTCAAGGGTCGCCGGTAGTCCCGCACAAACAGCTGTATCACGGGTCAGATAATCAGATTATAAAGATTCGAGGCGAATACACCCGCCTTCCCGTGAGGAGGGAGTGTTCCGACGACTGTCGGAACCAAGCGACGAACAGGCGGGTGATGAAGCCGACACGATGGGAAACAATCCACCGGCTACACTATTGCTGGATATTCTGAAGTACTTAAAAATTAGCGACTCATAACAATACGTAACGGATGCCGACAACACGCCGCACCTATGTCTGTCGCATCACCAACCACTCACAAGTGGCTGGTGTGCTGGACAGACACGGCTGGTCGGCCAGCAAACTCTGGAACGTTGCACTCTATTACGCCCGACAACAGTGGGACGAAACCGGCGAAATACCCGACGAAAAGGAACTCAAACGCGAGCTGAAAACCCATCCAAAATACAGGGGACTGCACAGCCAGTCCAGCCAGAAAGTTCTCGAAGAGCTTTCCGAAGCGTTCAGTTCGTGGTTTGGCTCCGACGACGACCGGGACAACCCACCGGGCTACCGCAAAACCAACTACTACGACAGCGACGGCAACAGAGTCCACGAAGAACATCCCCGCTCAACGGTAACGTGGAAGAAAAAAGGCATCCGCCACGACACAAAACACGACAGAATCCGCCTGAGCAAAGGGAAAAACCACAAAGACGGACGTGATTTCATCCTTTGCGAGTACCAGACACCACCAGCAGTTAACTTGGAGAACATCCAGCAGGTTCGTGCTGTCTACAACAGTGCGAAGCGTCGATGGGAGTTGCACGTCGTCTGTGAGACGGAAATTACCGCAGAGTCACCCGGTGAGAAGACGGCAGGCGTTGACCTTGGCATCTGTAATCCCGCCGCTGTCGCGTTCCCTGACGACGCCCTGCTGTATCCGGGCGACACGTTGCGCGAAGACAAGCACTACTTCCAGCAAGAAGAGTACCAGACAGAAGGGCCGCACGGCCCCAGTCAGAAAGCACAGTGGGCGCGTGAAAAGCTGTCGCGGCGTAAAGACCACTTCCTTCACGCCCTGTCGAAGGACATTGTTGAGCGGTGTGTTGACCACGACGTTGGCACTATTGTTGTGGGCGATCCAAGTGGTGTCGATGAAGACGACTGGGGCAGACACGGCAACAAACGCCTCGACAACTGGGCGTACAAGCGATTGATGAACCTCATCGACTACAAAGCCCGTGAACGTGGCATCGAGGTGGAAATGCCCGACGAACGTGGCACGTCATCGTCGTGTAGTGTCTGTGGACACGAAGATGAAGACAGCCGTGTTGAACGTGGACTGTGGAAGTGTGACCGCTGTGGCATTGTCGCACACGGCGACGTGAATGGAGCCGATAACATCAGACAGAAAACGCTACCCGTGACTCCTCCACTGGGGGATAGCGGTAACGGCTGTTTGGCCCAGCCTTGCGTCATTCAATTCAGCCGGACTCGCGGATTCCAACCGCGAGCACCCGCCGAGTGACGCGCGAACCCTAATATCCCAACGCTTGCGGTGCGGTCGGGATTCACCCCGCCTTCAGGCGGGTGAGGGGGTCAAGACGGAGGCATCACTATCGGCTACATCCAGATCGAACAGGTGGATGTCCCGGTCGAAAGTGGCGGCCTCCTGAGCGACCCGGTCAATCCGAACACGCTGCATTTCGACCGCGGCGGCCGAGAGTGTGGAAAAAAGGCTCGTGATGCGATTGTAGAGCGAACACGGGGGTAGTGTACCCGCCCGCTGTCGGTATTTTCGCGACCGTGTAAATCACCTTCGCAATCACCGACCCTCAGGCAATGTCGCGCCGTTTTGTGCGTCAACAATCCGGTGTAGTCCGGACGCAGGAATAGCCGCGCCCAGACGACAAAGAGGACAACGAAACACCCAAACCACTCGGAAGAAATGCCTACAGCATGGCAGATAGTCGTTCGTCGGCCCTCCTCGACGAGAATGGGAACCTTTTCGGCCTCGTCAATGTCGTTGATGCGCTGGCCGTCCTACTCGTCGTTGCGGTCGTCGTGGCAGGCGCTGCGCTCGTTCTCCAGCCGGAGCCAGAGTCACCGGAACCGAATACAACCAATGTCACCCTCGATCTCGGGACACAACCATCGTACATCGTCACGGAGATCACTGAAGGCGATACGTACAGTCCCGATGGCGATTCGAAGCTCACCGTCACAGACGTTCACCTGACACCGCAGGACGATCAGACACGCGTCATCCTTCGGGCCTCACTGCAGGGACCACCTGACGGGGATAGTCTCACATATGCGAATGCACCCCCTCGCCTCGGCCGGTCACTGACTATCGCGACAAGTCGATACGAAGTAAGCGGTCAACTACGCGCTGTAGGTGGTGACAACAGTCTCGCCCAAGAGGACACGACCGTAGTTCTCAGGGACACTATGGCCACCGCCGAAGCCCGGGACGTTACCCCCGGTGATGAGATCCGCCTCGCTGGCCGCACTGTTGCGACTATCGAAGACGTAGCTGCATACACAACCGATAATTCAACCGAACAGACCGTCTTCGTCGAAGCAGAACTCGACGCACACAGACAGCAGTCCGACCGTCGATTCGGCGGCACACAGATCCGGCGCGGGCAAACAGTCACGCTCCCGGCCGAAGACTACACCTTCGACGGTCGCATTGAAAAGGTGGATAACGGCCTCCAGCCAACGACTACCGATGTGCTCCTGGAAACAACCGTCGATGCAGAAACGGCTGGCCGTATCGCTACCGGTGACGTCACTACCGTCGCCGGGTACGAGGCCGCCGAAGTACGAACGGTCACCACGTACGCGACACAGAACCCCGACCGCAAACAGGTGTTCGTCGGTCTCTCGCTGGCGACCCTGGAAAACGCTGGCCGTCAGCAGTTCGGCAGCGCTGCTGTTCAGCGCGGGAACGACATCACCATTTCGACGCAAAGCTACGAACTCTCCGGGACCATCGAACGTGTTGGCGCACTCGAACCGCGCGGGGCGCTCGCCAATCGAACGGTAACCCTGCGGATGACCGACATGCGTGAGGACATGGCCGATACGATCGAACCCGGCATGGCCGAAACCAGTGGTGGCGAAACAATCGCTCGCGTCAGTCGTGTCTCCACTGACCCATCTGTCATTATTACGACGGGCGAAAACGGCTCCGTCAACGTTGTCGATCATCCGTACCTGCGTGACGTCACCATCACGACAGAGCTCCGAGTCCGTGAAACGACAGACGGTGTCCAGTTCAAAGGCGAGTCCGTCCAGCAGGGCTCGACAGTTGTAATCAATCTCGGGACCATCACTATCGAAGCGACGGTCGTGAGTATCGGTTTCTGACCCACATCACAAACGATATCTTGAATCGCTCCAACCAGTATATAATCGGATGTTCGAAGAATCCGGGTCGCTGAGCCCCATTGATGCCGTCGGAAAGAAAATAAGCGCCATTAGCGATGGATCACGGGTCATCACCACTGTGCGAACGCTCGGGTCTCGAACGAGTGATTTTGTTCAGGAGTCGTATTGCTATCGCTGGCTCACCAAGGAGCCCGATCCAGAGGTTATCGTCATCGATCTTCGGGAGACGTACACTGTCGGTCCGTTCATTGCACTACTAGATAGGATCATCCCGCACGTCAAGCACGCATGGGAGCACTCGCATGTGGGTTTGGTCGCGGAAGGTGTGTTCGAACGCCTTAGTGAGGGGGTGTTCGACCCACTTGCTGAGACACGTGGCTACAAATTCGCAGTTTCGGTTTTGGCGCCACCGGAGCCTCCGGAACGAGAACGCACCACAGGTGACGATCCGGGGTCTAACGAAGACGAGCCGTTCTAGTCTTTCTACGGTCACACTCTTTGCGAGATTCTATGGTTCATCGATGCTCGGTCACAGGAGTGACACAACGTGGTGTGACACAAGTCACATCTGCGTAATCGAGACGATCAGAGCATCCGTGCTTCGGCCCTTTTGATTTCATTTCGGTCCGCAAAGCGATTGCCAGCGGCACGGAGTACGTACCGCCCAACAATATTTTAATCGTGTACGCAACGACCTACCCAGTCATTCGGTAAGTAGTCAACAGGGTCGCGATAACCTACGACGTCCAGTGGACACTTCGGATGCTGGACGATGCTCCAAGCCAACCACTACGACCTGGCCGACGGGGAATTCAAATAATACGGGGTGTAATACTCAGTTATGGGTGAAACGACGAAAGTCACGGAGAAGGGGCAAACGACGATTCCACGTGATCTCCGTGAGAAGTACGGTATCGAGCCGGGTGACAGCGTGGAGTGGGTCGAGACAGAAGATGGCGTCATGCTAACGAAGGCAGTCGACGGCGGCGGACGCGGAATGTTGGTGCCCGATGATACTGATGAGGACACGCGCGAAGAAATCGCACAGGAACTGACTCAGCGGATACACGACCGGCGGACGAAGGAGACGCCCGATACGTGACGAAGTATGTCGTCGGTTCGATGGGGTATCTGCGATATCTGGTTGATAGTCTCCCAGAGGAGGCAAGCACGATCTTCGACCGCGCCGAGGCCGGACTGGACGTGCTGTACGCACCGGATGTCGTCGTTGGCGAGACGCTGTACGAGGTGGCGTTTGGCGGCGAAGTCGCAGGTGTGGCGCTTTAGGGAAACGCGAACGACGTGTATCGCCGAACTGCGACGAACGGCCCTATCGACGTGGTCGCTCTCGATGAGCATCGTTTGAGGTGACCAGAAAACCTACTTTACTGTGGCGAATTATATCTGCAGGTATGGGGACCCCTGAAGAGATGCTTCGTCACAGTGACCTCCTTCAAACAACGCCCGGAACGGACACATACGCTATCCTCCGTTTCCTGTGTGCCCATCGTAAATCGACAGTGACACCGGCAGCAATTGCTGACGGAACCGAATGTCCAGAATCGAAGGTTGTGACTGCGCTGAGCCGTCTCGAAGCTATCGGAGCGATCGAACGGGTTACTGACGGGGTTCAGATTCACACGGACGCCGCCGAAACGCTTGCCAGACGGCTGAGGTCACTGGATGCAGTGACCCAACTATTCGACACTGCACCCGACGATTGCTACGCCACGGAAGATTGGGAGTCACAAATCGGGTCCATCGACTGCGTGGACGAAAACAGGAAGTAAACAATCGAGTGTTGCGAGTGGACGGGATGGTTACCCGCTCTTTTTGTTTATCCTCAATAGGTTGAATAGTGTACTCTCTGCCAGTTAGGACACTACTAACCAGATAATCTGCCGGTCAATGTGCTGTCTGAATTATAAGACACGCCCCCATTGACGACCGATCGCTGTTCATATTCGTTCGATAAGCCGAGTATGCGCGAACTCACGAGAGATCTCCAGCGGAAACTCACAGACACTCCCACAATCCAGTTCCTATGTCAGGCAGCTGTGAGCCACGGTGTGTGGCATCCAAATAACTGTGGAGCAACACTGCCAGAAACCGCAAGACGGCGGCGGCTGCAAGGCACCCACCACCGACTGATATAATACTAATACTCCCACCGTACTACTCTGCCGATGGCATGTGAATACTGATTCAGGAGGGACCCAGGAGTTGGTCGGAAGCCCCATTCACCTAGGGGAACCCAGGACATAGCGGCCGCCAGCGAACCCAGATTCGAAGACGGTTGCAAGGGACCAACCCGTCTCGACGGCCGATAACAAAACGACTCAACGGCGGGTAAAACAGTCAGATAATACCCCGTCCCGAGACAACAGATTTTAGAAAAGGATTGAGAATAGTATCATGCCAATGGGCGATGCAGTATCGGTAAAACGCTGGCTCTCCGAAGCGGAGTTAGACCACCAACTGAAAGCGGCCGATAACGGTAAACGCGCCCGGCGACTGGGATTTATCAAGAATCTGTATCGGGGGGATTCGGTTACAGAAGCGATTGTTCGGGAGGGCCGCTCGGAATCAACCGGGTATCGCTGGCTACACCGGTGGAACGATGGCGGCCTCGACGCCTTGCTCCCTGATTACGGGGGTGGGCGGCCACCAAAACTCTCAGAGTCAGAGCAGGAAGCGTTCCTCGAGCGGATTGCCAGCCAACAGCCGGTCTCGACAGAGACAGTCGAGTCGATCCTGCAAACCGAGTTTGACGTCGAGTACGCGGCTGCATATTTGCCCCGGAAACTCGAAGAAATGGGACTCACGTATCGGCCGCCAGCCCGCAAAAGCATAGACCAACAGGAAGTCCTCGAAGCAGTTGAATGGGATGAAAAAACCCCAGTAGACAGCACACGGCGACACCCCTACGACGGGCAGTCGAGTCGGCACAAAGCGGGCTGGGTCATAGCTGAGTAGCCACCACACTGAAGCGTCGTTAACTTAGACCTGGCCTCGGTACGGCTCGGTCGAGCCAAGCCACATAAACCGACACGGCAAAAATTCCCAACAGTTTTCTCTTGATAACAGTATTCTCGATTGAAGGGTAAAATATCAAACATGTTTTACCAATGGCCCGGAGAGGCAACGATTCGGTCACGGGGGTTTGGCCATTGGCATAGCTGACCCAACACGAGTAACGGAACCGGATGCAAACAGCAGTGTATCTGATGGTCGCAGGAGATGACAGCGAGTCACATGGTAGATCGCTCACGACCGAGATTCGATCGGCGTTGCCAGTCCTTCGATCCGAGTTGGAGACACAAGCGGTGACAGTTGCCCCGCCCCCATCCCTCGCGATCGGAGTCGGTTGAGCCACCCCGACCGCGAGAACAGGACTGGTCGCGAAACATCTGTTTCCACCGCGACCCAGTGGGACACAGGGTACGCTTCGTTCGTCTCCGGATGTCACGATGGATTTGGAATTGCGTGCACCTGTGTCGGGTCCATCGCTCACTCGCCTTGGGACTGGCGACTACATCGACGCTGTCGGATGAGATCTTTTTGTGAATGTCTCACACGGTAACTACAGCGGCGATGAACGTGCGCCGAAGCTACTGGCCAGACTGGCCCGTGTCTATCCGAGGGAGGTCGACAGCAGTTTTAGATTCCGGGCGGCAGCGGAGTGGGGACTCATACAGGAAGGAGTGGGAGTAGTGTCAAGTGGAGTGGTAGGTCGGATGTGGGTGGCCCCATTTGAGTGGTGTGTGACAGCTTCCCTGAGAACGGCCCGGGTGTCGTCGGGTGCGAACGGTTGCGTTCGCTTGCCGCCGTCGCAACTGCGCTGTCTCTGGTGGGACAGACCTGCACTGCTGTGTTGACCGTCGGTCGACTGGTGCTTGATTGCGATCGGCTAGTTGGGGGCTGATATCGGCTGGTGTCTGCGACCGTTGATACTGATGTCATCGTTGGGGTGTCTGCTGGGACCGTCTCTATAGCGGAATGCTGTTTTGAAGTTGGGGGAGTGTATCCGTGTCGGGGCCTCCTAGCTGGCGCTGAGATTGAGCCGGTTGTCCTTGCTCTCGGGTCCCCCCCTGAGGTGTTTGTGTTAGTCACCTGTGTACCCAACGAGACATGCATATTAGTATTATATCAGTCGGTGGTGGGTGCCTTGCAGCCGCCGCCGTCTTGCGATTGTGCCGGTCGGTCCCTCACAGCTCTGTCGGTGCCTTCCACCATGCCACACAGCTGGCTTTCAGCCGCCAGAGAGCGGTCCAGTACCGGTCAAAATATGATCTGGTTCGACGTCCGGCTTGAGCCAGCGGTCGGTTCATGTCTTCCCGCCCGCGGTAAGCGGCGGTCACACGCCACACCGCCAGATGAGTGTCTCACGAAGCCACCAGCAGACCCATCGTCGTGTCACCAACCACGCGGTGTACTTTCAGCACTGTGCAAGCACACTCTCGAGATGGCTTTGTTACTCTATTGGGGCCTGGTCACAGTTTCATCGAACGGCCAACGCTACTCCACAAAGGACAGCCACACACACAGCGAAGACTCAGCAAGGACTGACTACAGAAACAGCGAAAACTCAACGAAGACTGACTACACAAACAGCGAAAACTAACGAAGACTAACTACACAAACAGCGAAGACTCAACGAAGACTGACTACACAAACAGCGAAGACTCAACGAAGACTGACTACACAAACAGCGAAAACTAACGAAGACTAACTACACAAACAGCGAAGACTCAACGAAGACTGACTACACAAACAGCGAAAACTAACGAAGGCTGACTACAGAAACAACGAAAACTCAACGAAGACTGACTACACAAACAGTGAAAACTCAACGCACAATCAGCATGACTCTCGCAAGCCACGATCACACGCTCTCCAACAATCCAGCATTCCCTACACACCAGCAACGACACAGCAGAACTCACGTGCTCCGCCGCTTCGCAAGGGTAGTTCAGCACAGACACTCGTGCTAGCAGTATCGAGGACGGACTCAACCATGACAGAGCCAAGCCCAAAGCAACGTGTCCGTGTCCCGACGCCATGATACGTCTATGCGACACGTTCAGTCCCAGCAGACAACAGCCAGCGCGAGACCATCCACAATCAAGGACAGAAACGGACAGCGCTAAGACACCAGTCAGTTGCGAGCCCAGCTAACGATCGGCTGAGACTGTGCGAAGGCTATCGCAAGGTCGTCGGACACACACCGCGATCACGATCATGCGTAGTGGTTGCGACTACACGTCTTGAGGCACCTCAGGGATTGAACTGGGGTAAAGCACCCAAACGTCACCAGTTAGCCAGCAAGGAGCGAGGCACGACCTAAATACACTCAAGCACTCACTGCAAACGCTGCTACAAACATTCTGTACTCTCCAGGGGGCGCCGCCATGAAAACAGCGACACTGCAGAGCCGCGTCGAGACACCCGCAGATAACTCGCAGTGGATTGCTTGGCGAACACGAAGAGGAGTCTATCGCAAAACCTACCGACGTTCATCCTGAGGACAGTACACGCTTGAGCACAGACAAAACTCGACGAGAAACCCACAGCTTCACAACCGAAACCGGCCGCTGAACCCATAACCCATGGGAAAGACTAGCTGCTGAATCCCTCCTTTCCCACTGAAGAATACTCGAAGATCTGGTCCAAGAACAGTGCAAGAACAGTGCAAGAACAGTGCAAAAACAGTGCAAGAACAGTGCAAAAACAGTGCAAGAACAGTGCAAAAACAGTGCAAAAACAGTGCAAGAACCCACCGCAGAATGAAAATCCCGCAAGTACTGGATTTTGTTACGACCGATACCAAATGTATATTTAGTATTCTTCGACAGACCACTGACTCTAACAGCGATTTTTACATCCCCTATCGATGGTGTTCGTAGGGGGTCGACCCCACGAAACAATGAGCAAGCACAATACACATTCGGCGATATCGACCGACGTGGCCGACGCCTTAGCGGCAACACCGCGCATTACTCACGTACGGGATGCGCGTACGGACAGCCACTCAGCCGTCCAGTTACACTGTTATCTTGATGATGAGCCGGCAGATGTGACTGTTATCAACGCGGGGAACAAACCCGAGCCGGCGATACAGGCAGCGTATAACGCCACACAACGCGACAGGGCCCACATAATCGTCACCCCTGACGAAGTGACCGGGACCTGCATCTACCAGTGGCTGCAAGCTCCCGTTATGAAGTGGACTGGCGACGGCATCCGGTTCTATAACCGGACGCAGGTCCTCAAACACGACGGCGCGGTAGTCGTCACCGCAGCCGACACCACCGCGCCGGCCTGGTGGGTCCGTGGCACTGGCGCTGACACAGATCGTGCTCGCGTCTGCGAGTTACGACACGAAGATCGCATCCTGGCCACCTACGACCTCGAAGAAGACACCGTTACACTCGAAGACGGCGTCTGGACCGACATCCAGCGCCAGGCCGGGGAGCAGGCACATCCAGCCATTACACCGCTCAAAGACCACCAGACGACCCCGCGGCCGACCACCTGGCATCCAGTCGGACTCCCCCTCACCGTCCCGTCGACAGCGCCGCTCACACAGAGTACTGTGTACGCGCTCCCGGACGTGTCCGGCGATGGGGTAACGCCGGTGAAGGAACTGTCGCAAGAAGACGCCCGCGACGACCGAGCTAGATTCCAGCAGGTCACCGCGACCGTCAGCCGAATGCTGGCCCAGCGGACAGTCGAGTCCCCGACAGCAACGATTGGCTACGACGAGTTCACAGCGGTGTGTACTCACCAACTCCAAGCTGAGAGCGGGTTCAAGCCCTACAAAACGGCGCTAAACAAGGCACTGACTGCTGAAGACAGCGTCACGATCCAGCGCACAGCCGTCGACGGTCAGCGAGAGCTCCGTGGCCGTGCTTGGGCCGTCCCACCGTCGCCGTCAGGCGACTAACGCTGCCCAAGTAGCCACTCAATACTACCACCTGAGACTCAGCAAGACCAGCGGCTGGCACTGACTGATCACGCCCCATCATAAAGTTCAGTGCCGCTCGCTGAAACGCCAGCCAACGACCAACCAGCCTCGAATCACTGAACCCACCACAATGGCAACGACCCAAACAGAGTCACAGTCGGAGACAGAGTCCGACTCGGAGGGCCAATCACCCTCCTATCATCACAGTATTAGCATCCAACCATCAAAGCATGAAGCGC
Organism: Haloarcula sp. JP-Z28; assembly: GCF_011440255.1. NCBI lineage: Archaea > Methanobacteriati > Methanobacteriota > Halobacteria > Halobacteriales > Haloarculaceae > Haloarcula > Haloarcula sp. JP-Z28. The sequence continues at coordinate 111,209 of NZ_JAAOHT010000004.1, forward strand.
CTGAGTACGACCGCACAGAAGTCGTGTTCGTCAAAGTACCCGCATCAATGAGTGAGACATTCAATTCCGGTCCAGAGTGCGGTTCGACGGTGCTTTCTGATCTCTTTGATGACGCCGAACTCACCTTTGACGGAGTCGAGGAGTTTGGCTGGCCAGTCGCTGATGGGATGATGTTCGCTTTCAGAGCGTATACACCGTCCCGACAATCGTCGGTTCAGCGCAAAACCACAGATTTCTCGAGCGACGTCGACTCACTCCCAGAACCGCTACACACAACATATCAGAAACTGAAGGCCGAACTCCCGGAGTCACTTGAGATCCGTACTGGTCTATTGCCGATGGGAGCCTTCGACTCGTCACCGGCACTCGGAACGCGGCTCGTGATGGAAAATCAGAATCAGAAGCCAGCAGGTCGTGAGAAAGTCGCCGATGCGGACGCAAACGCCCTTTTTGAGTCTCTCGCCGGTGAACCGTTCCTCTATCACGCGCTGTATCGCCGGTCAAGCCAGCTCCCGGAGAGCAACGAGTACCAAGTCACCGTTCGGATTTTCCTGTTTAATCCAAAATACAAGATCAGCACCGAGAGTGAGTACGCCGACTGTCTTCGATTCGGCCGAAAGTGTGACCCCGCCGACTCGTTTGCAAACCTCGGAGTCTCATCGAGTCTCGCCGTTATCGATGACGGGTATAACGTCTCGTGGCTTGATCAGGAGGGAGTGATGCCCGCCCGTGACAGCGAACTACCCCATTTCAGTACGGGCCAATCGCTTATCACTGGCAAAGCAGAATTCGATCAGATGCGGCGGGGACAGTATGGAGCGTCAGATGTGCTTGAAAATCGCTGTGCGTACACGAGTCTTCTCGCTCGTGAGATTGATCTCGAACACTACGTCGGACTTGGCACCGTGGATCCGGGCGTTGACCCATGGCAAAAGGCCCCACAAGCGACTGGCCCTGACATCGACGAAGTCGGGATCGACCCCGACGAGATTCTCCCAGATGAAGTGACGATCAGCGTTGATGCACCGGTCGAAGACACAGCATTCGATCAGGAGCCAACAACCGCCAATGACGGTACAGAAGACCACTGGATAGCGATCAAGAACGTCGCTGTCGCCTTCGAAACCGAGGGGTACGATGTGGTTATCGTCAGGCAAGACACCGGATCGCGTCCGGACCTCTGGGTACGTCGTGACGACGGCGAAATCTTCGCTGTCGAAGTTGAGTATCGAACGCGATCTAAGGCCGGGAGTTTCTACACGAATCTCATCCGCCAGGCGGTCTGGGGCTACAAAACAATTACTGTGATGGTACCCCAAACGGATGAAAACGGGCGTACCGAATCACTCGATACTCTTGGAAACTGGGCACTCAACAGTCTGGCTGTCCCGATGAAGAAGCGAGACCCCATCAAAACACGAGTACATAACTGCTCAGGGGAAATCGTCGTCAACGGGAAGACAATGCTGTTGCCCGACGGGGTCGCTGAAGCCAAATGGTGGCTCACCTGTGACAGCGAGTATCTCCTCATCCATGACGACGAAATCCTTGCACGGGGAGACGCAACGGAGCCCTTCGAGGCGTTCGAGTTCAACGTCCCACGATATTACGAAGATGGCGACCACTACGTTGTCGAGAACAAGTACGGGAAGCCGGTACAGACTTGCAGTGAGGAATCGGGCATCGAGAACACGAAACTACGCCCGTGTCATCGGCCCGTTGATCTGAGCTATATTCAGTTCGTTGAGGCGCTTTACTGCTATGATCCAGAGGCACAAGAACTCGTTCAACAGGACATGACCGCCCACTGGGATGTCGAACAAGCGTCCACACGGAACGAACAGAGCCATCAGCAAGCGTTCGAAACGTTCCTCGTTGAACACGAGAACGACGATCCGATACTCGAACGCGAGTGCCGGCCGTTTATCAAAGACTGGATCGAGCAACTCAGCACGCACGATCACCCTGGAAACCACATCTTCGGGGAGTACAGAAAAGATTACTACGCACGGAAGCGAATTTCAACGGAGTTAGGAATGGAGTATAGCTATCCCGGTGTTTCATTCCGCTATCCACGCGGGCTCGTCTCCCCGGACCTGCCTGGACTCGACACCAAGCCGGCGTTTCCTGAGGGGTGGAACATTGCTGCTGAAGATGTCCTCCGGGAGCCGCTAATTCATGGGCTTGACGATCGGAGTGAGATTGGATCGGGAGCCAAAACGGAAGCCGAACCAGAGAGTGACGCGTAGCAACGACGTTCAAGCGAATATTTGGGACCGACCACCAATGATTGAGCAAAGCCCCTCCGGAGCACCGACCGCTGAATCGGTTACCATCTCTCAGGACGACGAGCTACGGTTGAATTCAGGTGTTTATCAGCCACATTTTACTACAGCTGACTACGTCCGCCTCGGGACGCATCGCGATTTGGATCTCATTTTTGTACGACCGATCGACACTCCTGCTGAGAACTTATCTGGTGAGATTACAGACCGCGCCTACAAGATCGATGATACAGGGTATACCGGTGAAGTGAGTTGTCGACGGTTCCTCCAGCAACACAAGTATCATCACACGACCACGACGCGGTACGTTGCCGAATGGTGGCCCGATGCGGCCGTTCTGTGTGTTGATCTTACCGATCCAGTTGAGCCGACAGCAACTTGCTGACTCAGTGCTGAGTTCTTGAGTCTTCCTGTCCCGAAAATATGTGAATCCCGCCGGCAGCCGAGATGTTGTCATTCACGACGTGGCTGCACATCGAAATCCATAGCACGTGAGCCAGTCGAACTCAGAATAGCAGGTCCCCACAGCCTGCCTATGCAGGAGCTAACTCGAGATAGGGGGATATCTTTCATTGTTATTCTTAGATATCGCCTGCTGTGTGGTTTGCCACCGGATCTGTTTGTACCCCTCAATGTGGGTGAGAGGGACTCGGTGAAGGGGGTCACCCGCACCGACCCCTCTCGGAACTATGGCGACGACAACAACCAACACGACACCCGTGGCTGCCGCCGGTTCGACCGTCTCATGGTCGATGTGGCGGGCAGTCACAGGTGTGATACGGACAGTCGTATTGACTCGATACAACCAACGTCTACAACTGGACGGCCAGCCGGTGATGGTGATGCACCGCTACGGTGCTGGACGGCGAGCCAACCATAGGTGTCCGTCACAATGAGCGGCGGCATCCGGCAGGCGGTCCGCGATGCATGGGGCGGGGAGTGCCTCATCTGTGGCCGGTCGCCCGAAAGCTGGCTGAATACCACCGAGGGCGAACGACGCCAGAACAAGCTCTCCTTGCACCACATCAACGGCGACGACACCGACGACCGTGTCGCGAACGTGATCCCGCTGTGTCAAAGCTGTCATGTCCATGTCCACAAGGTAGATGAACCGCCCTACCGGCAGTGGCATCGCCAACTCCCGATCGAACACCGCAACGCCTGGAACTCCCACTACAAGGAGTACTACGAGGGTCCACGGCTGACCAGCGCCCAAGCCGAGTACTTCTTCGGTGACGGGGAGGGCACCCCAAAGAGCGTGAAGTACCGTCACCACGAACCCGAGCCGACGGATGCCGGCGACGAGTCAGACAGTGTGTCAAACGAGAGCGGTGAGGACACGGACACGACAACAGCACGCCGCGGTGTTGACCCGGATCTCGACCCGGAAACAGTGAGCATCGAATATGCCCCAGCCAACGCAGATCCACGTCGGATTCGGTTCGTCGACCGCGATGATGGCCCCGGCTGGTGGCGCCTTGAGGAAGAGTGGACCGGCCATCGCTGGCGGCCGGTCGGGCGAGCACCCGTCACCGACGTCGATATCACCACCTACTGAATCGGTCTTGTATTTTGCGGGGGAGTGAAACTGCTCCTCTCGTCTGTTCTTGAGTTATTGTAGGATAGTCACAATTGTCATTGAGGCGGTCTTTGTCTCCGAAGGCGACGTATCGCAGTGCCGATGAGGGGTAACTCCTATGGCCTCCACAACATCAGTCGGAGAGTGTCTCCAGTTTCTGTAGAATCGTTGTGTAGACAGCAGGCGCACAGTAACACCCCTCGTCGAGCATCGCATCGATGATGATGCGTGCATCGTCGCTGCTAATCGCACCCTGTTTCGTGCATTTCAGGACGAGAAATGCTGTGCCCCGTGTGGTGATCCCCTCGGCGGCTGCAACGTCTCGCCCGTACGTCTCATCCATTACGGCAACACCATTGTGGTCGTCAGCGCAGGCAAGCACAGCGGTGTCAGCGTCACTAAGATTGCTATTTCCGTGGAGCCGCGAGTAGAGTGGGGTTGCCCCAACCGAGATAACCTCAAACCTGTTGGCTTCGACGCTCCGTTCGATCCGACGGGCATCCGGATAACCCGCTTCGAGGCCGCTGGTAACGACTTCTTCATAGACGCGCTCGGGGAGGACACATGGTTCTGCAACCTGTTCGACGAGTGAGAGCTGGCTAACCTTCCCGAGGTAAATAAGCGGTGTCGCGTCGAAGACCCACATTCACAGTGCCTCAAGGTCGGCTTCGAGATGATCGTCTGCAACCCAGGTGATATCACGCTCCTTGGCGAGTTGCGCAAAGTCCCAGACGGACAGTCCTGCCATTTCAGCCGCCCTGCTGAAGGTGATGGACCCGGCTGCAAGCTGGTCGAGGGCCTGTTCGCGACGCCACTCGTCGAGTCCCTCCGAGAGGAGTTTTCGAACGGCTGTACTCCGGTCGAGGTTCTCCTCATCGAGATACGCGTCGAGTTCGGCTTCTAACTCGTCGGGTACTCGTGTAGAGATCGTTCCCATACTGTTTACATTGTTTGCAACGTATACAAGTGCTTTGGCGCGTCCACTGATGTGGGCGGCTTGTGCTAGGCGAAGAAAGCGGCGTGAATGTACAGATGGCCCGATTAGCGATGTGAAGATGACTACCGATGCTGTTAAGACTGTCAGTGTTGTAAGGACTGATAGTGCAATGTCGGCCGACAAACGCATTCCAGTCACCGAAGAGACCCACAAAGAACTACACGAACTCAAAGACCCGGGACAGACCTACGACGAACTGCTTCAAGACCTCGCTCAACAGCGTCGCCGTGAGGACCTCGAAAATCGGTTCAGAGACGTCGAAGCAGCTGATTCTGAGGATCTGACTGCGCTTGAAGATGTCTGAGTACGACGTGCTGTTGGGCGACGATGCACGTGCCTTCCTCGAGGCTGCCGGCGAAAAGACGACACGTATTTGCAAAAAGAAACTCGGATATCTCGCCGCGTATCCTAGTCAGGGTCGCGGAAATAAAGAAAAACTGCCTATCGACGGCCGCCGAGACCGTTACCGGCTGCATGTCTCCCGGACGTACACAGCCTTCTGTACGATTGTAGAAGATGAGACAGAGGTTCGTGTACTCGAAATTCTCCCGATTGACGAAGCCCACGACCACTACGGCTTCTGACCGTTTCTCGGATAAAGATAGAATATTCGGAAGGTATTCGGTCACGTGGCGGAGTGGCGCCTGGAAAACCTTCCTGGTGTCACGACCCATGTCTGAAAACGAATGGACGCCCGGTGACGATCCGGGCACTGACGGCACAGCAACTAACCATGCATCGACAGGCGAGTCACTCGAGATCCGGTACAGAGACCACAGTGGCCTGTGGCGACGGTTGCAGTTCGAACCACGCCCGGACGGCCCTGGGTGGTACCGGCATGAAAAAGAATGGACTGGCTGTCACTGGCGGCCGGCTGGCCGTGCGTGGTGACGGACCTATGGTGGCAGACCGGCGTTAGTGGGCAATGACGTAGTCTACAGCAAGTATCCGAAGGGCGTCAAAAAGTTTGTTGAGTGTAATTAGCTGAATCGGGAGTGGTACAGGACTCGGAGACGGTCCTAATCGATTAAGTCACATGACAATTACGTGGCTGCTGGAACTCAGTAGATGGATCTGTGATTCAGATGTGCCATCGCTAATTTTAGTAGAAACATTAACCACGTTGTAGCTACAACTCACATATATGTCAACAGCAGTCAAGATGGATGAAGACGCAAAATCCAAGCTCGAAGAGCTACAGGCGGAGATTCGGCTGAAAACGGGGAAGAAGGTCACCCAACAAGAAATCCTCTCAACATTGATTCAATCGGCAGTTGACTCCCGCTCGGAGTTCGTTGATTCGTTCCGAGATGGAACACAGGCCCTGAACGAAACGGAACTTGAGGAATTCAACCAGGGAACGATCGCCTCCGGTGTCGAAACGACGGAAGACGATATCGACGATATCCTGTACGGATGAGCGTCTTCGTCGACACTGGCGTGTTTTACGCCCATCACGACACCGACGCTAGCCGACACACGGTCGGCACTGACGCCCTGAATGCCGTCCTTTCGTCCGCTGAATACGGTCACGTGATGACGAGCAACTACGTCTACGACGAAACTGTCACGCTAACGCAAATGCGGACAGGGAATGTCGACGCCGGTCTCGAAGTGGGACGGCGTATTCGTGGATCAGGGTACCCTTCGGCCATCGAACTACTCCATTCGTCTCCGACTCTCTTCGATCGTGCCGTGTCCGTCCACCAGACGTACGCTGACCACGAACTCAGTTTCACCGACGCGATGACCGTCGCAATGGTCGAATACCACGAGATAGACGGCGTGTTGAGTTTCGACGACGACTTCGACGGGGTCGTCCCCCGACTCGTTCCGGACACACTGACGTTCCAGTGATGCCGCTGCTACAGTCGACGAGGAGAGCGTTGGAGATCCATCGAGTGGTCTCAGGCGAATCAAGAGTGGAACGAGTCATCGATGCATAGACGTAGAACAATCAGTTTCGGGTGTCATTCTAGCCGGCTTGGAGGCGGGCACGGAGGTCGATACAGTGAAGTGAGAGTACGTTTCGTATGCTTTCGACCGGTGACGGGGTCGGAATACATCGAGAGTGGATTTCGTGTGCTTTCTACCCGGTGGTGATGGGGCAATCAGTTCAGAGTGAGAGAGTACGTTTCGTGTGCTTTCCCTCTCTTCTTTGAGAAAGCCGAGTATATAACAGATGAGCCAGCGGGTCGGTGGAGCAAAACGAGGTGAGTGCTCAACACCCCACCGTGTCGAGTGTTTCGTGGGCGGGGACCGTCTGGGGCGCGTTGGCCGGTAATCAATCGGCTGGAGTCTCGTATGATGACGCCGTTCGGCCACGTTTGAGGTAGTCGAGCAGCGGCTCACCGGAACGGATAGACGATGAGCGTTTGGATCTCACACCCTGTGCCGAGCGAAAACTGGGTCCAGCCGTCGTGTTGTGAGGACACCCACCCCACCGTGTCAAGTGTTTTCGGAGGCAACCACCGACAGTTCTCGTATCACCCCCACGTTGTCACACATTCAGCGTGGAAAACTAACTGCTCCCACGTCTCATCCCACAGTGCCTCGAAGAGCAGTCGACATCATGGGGTAAGAGTAATCATAAGGGCGATACAGGTGCAGTTGACAACCAAACTTGGCTCGGTAGGGAGTCTGGATATGATTCGGCTTGCGGCCGGCTCAGGGAATTAGCTGGTAGAAGAGGGTTCGTTCCGCGTGCTTCCGATTGACTACAGTTTTGTGAGCATCACAGGGAGAGTGGATTTCGTGTGCTTACTGCTCTGGTGGTTGTAATGCGCTCGCTTCGGAGTGAGAGAGTACGTTTCGTATGCTTTTCCCTCTCTTTCTCACAAAGAGACGATGACATAACGGGCATCTCTGTCTGAAATCGAGCTTCGAAGAAGCACACGAAGCAGACAACACGTAGTTTTATACATGTACTGATCTACATACTATATCCATGGGTGGCCCGTTCGACGATCTCACAGAAACCGTATTTGCGGACAAGGCAGTGCTTACGGAAAGCTACCAACCAGAGACGATCCTCGAGCGCGACGAGGAGATCGAAGCGTACAGCCACGCGCTTCAGGACGTGCTGTTCGGTCGAAAGCCGGAGAACATCTTCGTGTACGGGAAAGCCGGACTCGGGAAGACGGCCGTCACGAAGTATATGCTGGACGAACTGCGCGAGGAGGTACCGACGCGAGAGGCCGCCGACGAGCTCCACACCCACACCGTCAACTGCAACGGGCGGACGCTTTTTATGGTGGTTCGCAGCCTCGTCAACGGGCTACTTCCGGAACACGCCAGTCGATTCCCGGAGCGGGGACTTGGGACTGGAGACGCGTTCGACGAACTGTATCAACAGTTCGATCGCATCGGCGGGACGCACCTCGTTGTGTTCGACGAAATCGACCATCTAGAAGATGCGAATACGCTACTGTACGAGCTACCACGCGCGCGAGCGAACGGTCACATCACGGATGCAAAGGTCGGCGTGATCGGAATCAGCAACGACTACACCTTTCGACAGACGCTCTCACCGAAGGTGAAGGACACGCTGATGGAGACCGAGATTTCCTTTGGTCCGTACGACGCCGCAGAACTGCGAACGATCCTGGAACATCGTGCGGACCGAGCCTTCGTCGACGAGGCGTGTGACACATCAGCGATTGCGAAGGCGGCGGCGCTAGCCGCACAGGACATGGGGAACGCGCGGCAAGCGCTCGATCTGCTCCGCGTCGGCGCGGAGTTAGCCGAACAGAACGGTGAAATACCGATGACGGACACACACATCGAGACCGCACGGGAACGAGTCCAGCGCGGTCGAGTAACAAACAAGATCCGAGACCAAACCGAACACGCACAGTATATCTTGGAAGCGATCGCAAACCTCCAGACCAGCGGTGAGGTCCCAGCGCGGTCGAAGGAGATCCAACGAACGTACGAACAGGTCGCCGACTCATATGCGGCCTCGCCGCTGTCGACACTGAAGAGCATTCAAGACCACCTCTCGGACCTCCATATGCTGGGGTTCCTTCGACGACATGAGCAGAATAAGGGGTTGAGCGGTGGGCAGTACTACGAGTATGAACTGGATCTTGATCCGACGATCGTCTTGGAAACGCGGACGGAGATAGCCACACACACCGAGTGAAAGCACACGAAATGTACTCTCTTTCTCAACGATGTCTTTCTCAGACGACTGAGCGAAAGCATACGAAACGTACTCTCTTTCTCAACGATGTCTTTCTCAGACGACTGAGCGAAAGCATACGAAACGTACTCTCTCACTCTACAGCGTCGCCCTCGGAATACCGAGTGAAAGCACACGAAACGTGCTCTAATAGGCTCTGCAAATACTGACCGAACTCAGTGGAGTATGACCTCGATGTGGGAGCGAACCCAATGCACTCACTCGCTGAGAGCGGCGACGCCCGATATCTAGAAGCGAGAATGACGGCAAACCACTGCACCAGCTGATATATTTTGCCTGCAGAAGAAATATGTGGCGCAAGTCCGTTAGTAGAAGTATGACAGACACCCATCACGGCGGCCCGCCGCCGTTCGAGCGGCCGTTCGAAGACGAGGACACGAAACAGCGCGTGTACGGGTCAGTGTTGCACGCCCGGGAGCCGATGACAGCCGCCGATATCGCCGACCGGGCGGACTGCTCAGCGGAGTCGGCACGGTCACACCTGTCCTTCTACGTTGAACTCGGCATCGTGATCCGGCACGAGGGTCGACCGGTCAGGTACGAGCGCAACGACGATTACTTCGAGTGGCGGCGGGTGACCGAGCTAGCACGGGAGCACACCATCGATGAGCTACAGGCTCGCGTGTCGGACCTGACCGACCGAATCGAGGCCTACCGCGACGAATACGGTGCCGACTCGCCCGCAGAGGTCGATGTCCTCGAATTCGACGCGGAGCAGGTCGACGACGTGTACGTGGAACTCGGTGACTGGACCACTGCTGTCAAGGAGCGTCGCCTCCACGAACGCGCCCGGAGAAAGGTGGCCGGCTCGACGGCTCCGTCGCACAGCTGACGATGGTGCCAGCGGATGATTCGTGAGATCGTAGTAGAAACACCCCTTCTTGGTCGATCACTCGTCGTCGGTCGGCTCTAACGGAAGCCGCTCCGAATCGACACCATCGTACGCTTTGTCGGAGCCCAAGATTGGATACCCGCGTGTCTCGGCGGTGGCCGCGTGGAAGGAGTCGAACGCGGTCATTCCCTCTTCGAAATGACATCCTCCGCGCCGTTCACGGCGTGGAGGATGTCATCACCCGCCGCCACACGCGTCGAGCGGTAACGGCGATGTCGGCACGTCCTGTATCAGCGTGACGGAACTCGTCCTCGTCTCCCGTGCCGTCCATCAGTTATGGCGGGCTGGCTACGATACCGGGAGTGTCGCCCCGCTCAACAACGCCACTAACCCGCCGTAGGTTGGGCCGCTGCTATGCGAACGCACTTTCCTGACACACTCGCTTCGCTCGTCCCCTGAGCAAGGACACTCCGCGTTACTGCGTCAGTTGAACTGCGGGTTCACGGGGCGGCAGTGGTCGTGTCGCCTACCTCTGGATCGAACGGGAGAGTGATGACGAGTTCATCGACCCAGACGACCGGGCGCTTACTCTGACCATCTTCCTCGAAAAAGATGATGCCCAGCTGGGCGAGCCGGCTGAGTTCCTCGTGGACGTTCTTCACGTCCCGGTCAACGACCCGTGCGGTTTCGTTGATGCTGGCTGGTTCTTTCCGGCGGATGGCCTCGATGAGATCGAGGACGCGCGGCGTCAGCGGCTCCATGAGGTCGTCGTAGCTGGTGAACGAGAGCGTCGGCGTGGAATCCACCGCGTCGCCCTGTTCGAGCGCCTCGATCCCGTCGGTGATGTCGTCGTGGAACTCACTGGACGACTTCACGGTCACGACGAGGGTTGATTCGGCCCGAAGCTGTTCGCGCTCCATTGGGTGCAGCGGCGGCGTGGTATCGTTCATTGGGTATCACCATGGTGTGATGGCCTCACTGGACCTCGAACTCGTATTTCAGAATGTCGCTCCAGAACCGTTCCCAGAGGTCGACCATTCCTGGGAACGTGATGCTGTCTGGGTCGAGGTCCGGTGTGACGTGCAGTTCGGCCCTTTGTGTCCTCGTATGAGTTGGGTCGTCGTCGGTTTGCGAGACCATCCTCATCTATTGGTAGATAGGCCAATAGTATGTTAGTGTTGGGCAAGGAACCAATCGCAGTCGTCGCACTCCCAATGCTCATACAATTCCTTTTTAGATAGCGGTTCTGTGGCCGATTTCTTCCTTTGAGTCTGTCATAGACTCATTCACAGGATAATTCTGTCACCTCTGAAATAACTGTGTAGCAAGTGTACAGATGGCCCGATTAGTAATATAAAAGTGGCTACCGATGCTGTTAAGACTGTCAGGGTTGTAAGGACTGATAGTGTAATGTCGGCCGACAAACGCATTCCAGTCACCGAAGAGACCCACAAAGAACTACACGAACTCAAAGATCCGGGACAGACCTACGACGACCTGCTCCAAGACCTCGCTCGACAGCGTCGCCGTGAAGAACTCGAAAATCGTTTCAGAGATATTGAAGAAGCCGATTCTGAGGATCTGACTGCACTTGAAGATGTCTGAATACGACGTGTTGTTAGGCGCCGATGCACGTGCCTTCCTCGAAGCCGCCGACGAAAAGACGACACGTATTTGCAAAGAGAAACTCGAATATCTTGCCGCAAACCCGTATCCTGGTCAGGGTCGCGGAGATAAAGAAAAACTGCCTATCGACGGCCGCCGAGACCGTTACCGGATGCATATCTCCCGGACGTACACAGCCTTCTATACGATTGCAGAAGATGAGACAGAGGTTCGTGTGCTCGAAATTCTCCCGATTGACGAAGCCCACGACCGCTACGGGTTCTGAGACTACTCTGATTCTATAGCAGGACTGGGACCACAAGCGGCTTGTGTACGAACCGTACTGACCGTTTATCGGGTACAGATAGAATATTCGGACGGTATTCAGCCGCGTGGCGGAGTGGCGCCTGGAAAGCGGTCCGGGTGTCACGAACCATGTCTGAAAACGAATGTGCGTCCGGTGACGACCCGGGCACTGACGGCACAGCAACTGACTATGCATCGACCGACGAGTCGCTTGATATCCGGTACAGAGACCGCAGTGGGGTGTGGCGACGGTTGCAGTTCGAACCGCGCCCGGACGGCCCTGGGTGGGACCGGCATAAAGAAGAATGGACTGGCTGTCACTGGCGGCCCGTCGGTCGTGAGACGGTGACGGACCTGTGGTGGCGGACCGGCGTGGGTGGACAGTGACGTAGTCGACAGAAAGTATCCGAAGGGCGTCAAAAAGTTCGTTGAGTGTAATTAGGTGAATTGTGAGTGGTATGGGAGTCGTAGACAACTCCAATAAAGTAGGTTACATGACAATTACGTGGGCATTGTCTAGTTGAGCGAGTTTGAGAAGTGAGGAGGCCGTAGCGAGAAGTGTCCATGCAACTCGCAGACCCCCTCAGAGAAACGTTAGATGAGGACAGCCAAGAGGGTTGGGAGAATGAGCGCACCCCGACACCCGTCCGGCGGTTTGGGGTGCGTCTCCATACTGCGGGGCTGTCGATCAGGGAGACGGTTGCTATCTTAGACCTGTTGGGTGTCGATCGTTCTCACGGAGCAGTCTGGAATTGGGTGCATACACTGTCTGAAGCACAGAGCGACCCGCCGCCGGCGGAGCCGTCGCGGGTCGCGGTCGATGAGAGACAAATCGAAGTAGACGGGGAGAAGAAGTGGTTGTACGCCGCTGTCGACACTGAATCAAAGCTACTTCTCGAAGTTGACGTGTTCAGCCGCCGCGGGACTGACCCCGCGGCGTTCACGAGAACAGAGTTCTCGTGCAGCCCATCAGAAATCTTTGATTTCTGAGGACGACGTTCCTGCACCGGCTCACTCAGAAACACGATGTTGCCGATACAGTGTTTCTCGTTGATGCTGGCGGCTATTTGACTGCCCTCTCACGTCACGATTTGAGCGGTCGGCTCGACTACCGAATCCGGAACCACATCGAAAAGTGGTTCCAGACTGTGACCATGCGAATCGACCGCTTTCACTCCTTCTGGAGGGGTAGTCAATCCAGCGCGAAACAGTGGTTACGACGATTCAGACACCACTACAACCACGAACGACCGAACCAAGCACTCGACGGACGAACGCCAGCTGAGGTAATCCAGAACTAGACAGTGCCGGGGGAACAGATTAGTCGTTACGGCTATGCATCTGCTTTTTTGAGATGGGAAACCAGCATCTTCTTGATGTGGCCACAGAAAGGCAACCGATATGCGGATATTGAGGGTTGCTCAGAACCTTTATCCTGAGGTGCCTGGAGGCGGGACATATCACGTCCACGCAATGTCACGGGATCAGGCCGCAGTAGGCCACGATGTGACTGTACTAACAGTAAGCGACGATAAGAGTTTACCACGACAGGAAGTGCGAGACGGATACTCCATTGTCCGAAGAGCACCGACGCTGGAGGTGCTGGGTAACCAGATCTCCACCGGTGTGTCGCGATTCCTTTGTCATGCTAGAGATTTCGATGTCATCCACGCCCACTCACATCTCTACTTTTCGACGAACCTAGCAGCGATTCAGCGTCAGATAGGTAATATTCCGTTGGCAATCACTAACCACGGACTGTACAGCCAGAACGCACCGAAATGGCTTTTCGATTTCTACCTGCACACGGCAGGCCGGTGGACGTTCGATCAGGCTGACGTTGTCTTTTGCTACACTGAAGAAGACCGGGAACGCGTTCGGAGATTTGGCATCGATTCCCGTATTGAAGTTGTTCCGAACGGTGTAGATACTGACCGGTTCACACCAAACGGAGAAGGAAGCGATATGGTCGACCACGATGGGCCGGTAGTATTGTTTGTTGGTCGATTGGTTGAGGGAAAAAAACCGGAAATTGCGGTCGATGCTGTGTCACGTCTTCCAGAAGAGTTGAACGCGAAACTGTACATCATAGGTGATGGACCATTACGTTCAAAAATGGAAAGCAGAGGAAACCTCAGTGCGGTTGAGTTTCTAGGTCAGGTGCCTTATGAAAAGATGCCAGCAATATATCGGGCTGGAGACGTGTTAATATTACCTAGTCGAGCAGAGGGATTGCCACGAACAGTGCTGGAGGCGATGGCTTCTGATGTTCCAGTTGTGGTGAGCGACTTAGAGCAGGTTGCACCACTAATAGAAGAGGCTGGAGTAGCAGTACCAGTTGGCAACGTTGATAGATTTACTGCTGGAATAAAGACTGTACTGGACGGCTCAATGGAAAATCCTCGGAAAGTTGTCGACGAGACATTTGACTGGGACTACACTGTCGAACAGACGACGGCAACACTGTCCAAACTGACCGGCGATTTTCATCGATGATCGCCTGTGCAAGATTGAACTATCGGATACCGTCGATATAGGTGGTATTAGGGTCTTTCTCCCACACTTATTTACAAGTGTAGAATTTCAACATTCCGGCTTAGAAGATCATCACTGAAGATAGCCAAGGTCTTCGAGTCGATCCCGCGTTTCAGTCCGCATATCCACATTGCCATCGTGATCGGTATGTTCGAAGGAAGCCAACCAAGCGTCAAGTTCGGACTCAAGATTCTGCACTACATCCGGGTTGATCTCAGATAGCTCGTTAACTTCATCCGGATCAGCCATGATATCATAAAGTTCTATCGACCCATCGGAACCCCTGATCAGTTTCCACTTGGTACCCCGGACCGCTCGCAGAGATCGGTCGTACTTGGTGACATTGTCCGGTAAATGGCCTATTCGTTTTTTCAGAGCCTCCATCGACGGCTGTGGAGCCATATATTCCGCAATGGCATACTCGCGGGCGTTATTGTCCGACTCAGGATGGAATGATTGTCCCTGTGTCTGTTCTCTAAAATCTGGTGCCTCGATATCGACCGCGTCAAGCAGTGTCGGTCCCAAGTCAGGCAGTTGGACGATATCGCTTACGACGTTTCGACCTGAGAACATATCGCCGTGGACGAGTAATGGAACGTGCAATAACGTATCGTACAAACAGTACTGGTGATCCATGAGGCCATGGTCTCCGATATTCTCTCCGTGGTCTCCTGTCACGACAAAAACTGTGTCCTGCCATTCTCCGGCGGCTTGTAACGTCTCACGGAGTTGCCCGATACGGTGGTTGAGATACGAGATCTCCGCCATATACAGCCCTTGGAGTATCTCGAAGTCCCGTTCGGTCATGTCGACAGTCCCCGAAATGTATCCCCAGGCGTCCTGAGGGACCTCCATCGCGTCCTCGTACGACGTATTGCTGGGAAGGAACTGTTCTGCGAACTCCTTCGGAGGCCGGTATTCAAGATGTGGTTCAAGATAGTTGATAAACAAGAAGAACGGTCGCGAGCGGTCTCGCTCGGTGAACCATTGGTCGATCCACTCATTCGTTCGCTCTGCACCGCTATCAGTTTGTTTTCTGAAGAATTTTCCGTATGCCGCATTAGCAATGTTCGCGACTGGATTCCCATCGAAAACGGCTTTTGCGAGGGTTCGGAACTGATTAAATCCTTCTGTAGTACGAGCGATCCGTCCAAGGTCGGTATCACTCTGGACATACTGCCATGTCTTGTGGAATTTTTCGAAACCGCGACCGAACCCGAACTCGTTGCTGATCCACGTGTTGTTTGACACGGCGACTGTCTCGTATCCTGCGTCATGGAATACTTCGGCAAGTACTGGAACATCTGGTTCTAACTGTTTATGACCTGCGTGTGCACCGTGTTTAGAGGGATAGAGACCAGTGAAGATGGAAGCATGTGATGGAAGAGTCCAGGGACTCGCACTGAATGCCCGATCAAACCGCGTCGCATCCTCCAGAAGGCAGTTAAGATGTTGCGAGGCATTCATCCGGGCAGTATCCATTACAATAAGCACTACATTTTTCATGGCTATTGGGGATCAGATGGATTCTCGGAGTGTACATTGCTACTATAGCGAACGGCTTGATTGTTCTGATGTTACAATCGTATCAAGTATCTATAGAACCCCGACAAAACAGAGAGGTTCATAAGAGGACAGGACAAAGTGGACGTATCTCAAGCTGTAATCAATTATGGATCTGTTGATATTGGCGGACTGGGAATTCCCGTGTGATGAACCGTTCATGCGGGAAGTTTATGCGAAACGGTGGCAAGACGCGGGACACACCGTGACATGGGTTATGCGACCATCCGGTAACGACGCTAATTCTCGAGAAACGTGGCGTGGAAGTTCGGTATACGTGGCTCCGGACTACGTATATCGGTATCGAAATGTCTTCAGCGTTGGTTCAAAGAAAGGAACGAAGTGGCTTGATTCGATATGGAATTCAGAAGGGGGATTTGATGTTGTCCAAGTTCGGAACGACCTTGCAGCGATACCTCCGACCCGGCGATTAGCACATACCCACAATATTCCCATAGTATTTCGACATTCTCATCTCAAAGCAGAGACGCTCATGCTCGGCTATAAGAACAGAGTAGACGGATATAGCTTAGTTGACTACGGAAAAGGGCTGGCAGGGAGAGAATTAAGAGATCGACTCTTATCTGCTGTCGATGCGGTGTTTACGATCAGCGACGCGATGTCGCGCTACCACCAAGAGGAGAGAGGTGTAAATACACCTATGTATTCGCTCCCTATGGGTGCAGATACGTCGCTCACGGCAGATGAGATAGATCCTGAGCCGTTCTGTTCGGACTACGGCCTCAATGAGGGTGGATATCTGATCTACATGGGGAGCATGAATCCGCTTCGTAACCTCGAATTCTTGTTCGAGGTGCTGTCAATTGTTCGCGAGTCGAAACCCGAAACGAAGCTCGTTCTTGTCGGTGGGCGAGACAAACGGCGACAGGACCGACTTCGGACCCTTGCCGAAACACACGGAGTCAGCGATGCAACTGTGTTTACTGGTTGGATTAACGAGACAGACCTACATCGCGCTATCAAGGGTGCGGCAATAGGATTATCTCCCCTTCCACCGAATGGTGTATTTCGAACTAATTCTCCCACAAAAGTGCTCGAATACCTGAACTTGGGGGTGCCAGCAGTAACGACACGGACACCGGAACAGATTGAAATGACTGAGGTGAGCAGAGGTGGGAAAGCCGTCGATTACACCCCCGAAGCGTTTGCTGACACGATAACGACACTGTTGAACGATCCGGCTACCAGACAAAAGATGGGAGCTGCAGGAAAAGAGTATGTTTCTAAAAATAGGAGTTACGACGATATTTTTCAAACTGTGGTTGATCTCTACCGAAAGTTATCCTGATTTCATATATCCAGTATGGCTAGCTCGACTGAGAATCATTCAGCATCATAATACATCTCCCAATGTACTCTCCTTGGTGGTCTCCGATGATCACTCTCTAAAAACAAACTACCGGGTAACGCTTATTGAAGAGTATAGTATACTGCTGCGCGGAGATGCGCAGCAACGCCCGCCAGACGTACATCGCGTAGCGGTCGAAGGAGTGATAGAACGTGGTTGGATCAGGTGGCGCGTCCGGGTGGACGCCGAGGCGGTCGCACACAGCTGGCATGAGACTCACTCGATCAACGAGTTCGGCGTAGCTGTGTCCCTCTTCCTTGCGAATACAGTGTGCGACGATGTGGGCCTCGCGGGCAAGCCCGCCCGAGTCGGGCTTGCCCGCTCGCTTCCCCAACGCTTGTTTGGCTACACGTAGTGCTGTCTCAACGAGGTCGAGAAGCGCGACTCCCATAATCGACTTCTCGACCTCATTTCCTCAAACCATTACGGAGTACGCTCTTGTGAAGCACGTTGTTGATTTTCAGAGAGCAGCATCAAGAGCATGTTTGAGCGCTTCGTCACCTGGTTTTCTGTAGAGTTCGCAGCGGAGCTGAAAGGCTCTGAGATACGGTGTTAGCTTGTCCTTTGACACTCCTCGATGGGGCGAGAGCCACCGTCGCGTCAGCGACGCGTGGCTCTCGCAACCGTTGACGTGT
>NZ_JAAOHT010000040.1:0-37442 GCF_011440255.1 Haloarcula sp. JP-Z28
GACTCGGCTTCCTTCGCACACGGACCAGTCAACACGACGTGCTCGATGGCACGGAATAGCGGTCGGTCTCTTGCGCCCCATGTCTTAGTTCACGCTCTCTTGGGATAGCAGCGTTTCCATCAAGTCAGCATATAACAGAGTCCGGCGGCATTCGGGACAGACATATGGAACTGGCGTAAGACTCCCCGACATTAGGCGGCTGACGAGTCCACCCTCCGTTGACACGATTGACGGCTGTCCGTGGCTCTCGTTCAGTTTCATCCGCTCTAATGCTTCATTGCAGTCCGGGCAGTGTTTTTCTGAGGGCATATGCTTAGAGAGTACCCACACTTACTAAAATCAGCATAGTCTCCTCACTTCGTTTTTTACGACTTTATCCAAGTAAATACACTGGAGATGCGCATCGCCGCCAAGCCATCCAACCCCCTACGGATCGCTTCTTCATCAAGTATTGACTCTCTTAATTAGCAACTGTACCGGGTAATCGAAGTAGCGCTGGAAGATTGCGCCGAAAGAATGAATACTTGGCTCTTATGATGATGTGAGAAGACGTGACCCCGCCCTCCAAACTCAGTCAGAGGAGTAGTCAAGCTGATGCGGTGGATCAGTTCCCCTTTCATGGCGTCGCAACGGCTGCCCTCGGTGCATTAGGGGTAGCTATGATTCTTCCACTAGTGTTGGCCGTAGCTCCAGACGAGTTCGTCGATGATATTAGCTTGCAAAGCTTTGTCATTGGCCTCGTATTGGCGATTACTATTGATTATGTACTCGGTTACCTCACCGATGATAGCAGCCATTGGCCAACCCTTCCGACATGGATACATTCAGACTACTCATTTATTATAGTGTTTGCATCTGGTATAGTCGCATTTAGTATGTCACTGCTTCCTGCACCATCCTGGGCACCTGCTGTGGCTATCGGTGGAATGCACGCGTTTGCGACTGCAGGTGTCACCACACTCATTCTCGGGGGGACTCGCAGTGCTGTATGGGTGGTACGTCAGGTAGCCTGAACACCGCTCAGTATGCACACCTACACAGTAGCAGTTCACCCTCTCTAATGGATACGGAACCGTATTCACAGCAAACATGACACCGACGCCGCCAACGGCTCATTTTGTGTGCCCTCCGGCAAGTGGAGGGCAATCGAAATGTCACAGTCTACAGCGGCCAGTAGCACCGAAGCAGCAACTACAGACGCCGAAACGAGCGTGCCAGAGACGCCGGCGGACGGTGACGCAGAACTCGACACTGCGGACCTCCTGTCGCTCGATGCCCCGCAGCATCTGCAGATCAGTGGCGAGGTACAGTTGTTTGAGCGGATCTTCGCGGCGGCTGGCACGGTCACGGACAAGACGCGGATAGGGATTGCAGAGTCGGGAATCGCCATCCGGGCGGCTGACCTGCAGGGACACGCGATGGTCGACTTGCGTGTTTCTGGGAGTTCGTTCACCTCTTTCGATGCAGGGAGGGGGACACTAGGAGTGGACGTCGGTAGGGTTCGGGATGCACTCTCGGTCGGCGACGCAGGCGACCTTGCACAGTTCGCACTCGATGCGGCAAACAGCACGCTGGAAATCAACATCGACGGGATAACGCGCACTATCGAGCTTGACCCAGTTGAATCGCTCCGCTACCCTGTCGAGATGCCGGATATCGACATCCCAGCAACCGTCCACCTGAGTCCAGACGCCATCTCGCTTGGTCTTGACGCAGCGGATATGCTCGCCGACCGGTTTGACCTCTCTGTTGACTCCGATGCCGGAGAAGTGCGGTTTGCCGCAGACGGCGACACTGACAGTATGGTTTATACGTGGGACGACACGGATCTCATCGCCTTCGAGCCTGCGGATGTCGAAGTAAAACTGGACTCGTCACTCGTCAAATCGGCAAACGCTGTCCTGCCAGACGGCACGAATCGGGTTCTACATATCGGAAACGGGGTGCCGCTCGTGCTAAAATCGGAGTTCCCTGATGCCGATGGAGCGATGCAGTTCGTGATCGCACCGAAGCTCCCGAACTGACTCGGTTCCCCGTGGTTTTGCGGAAACGGTGGTGTGTCTTAACCAACAGCGACCGCTGTACTTCGCAACTGTCGGTTAGCACTATTTTTGTGTCTCCCCGGTCGGGTGAGGGATTTTCCTCTATGGACCCGACCGAAACAGTGCCAGACTACGAGCGCTTCGAGCGTGAACAGATCGCACAGGACCGCGACCGACGGCGTCTCGATACCGTCGAGATCGACGAGCCACGAGGCCGTGAGGTCGTTAGCAGTCTACTCAATGAGGGCGTGGTTGAACCGATTCCAGAACAAAACGTCTTGCAGCACGTTCCGTCCGGGCAGTGTTTTGACTCCGACATGGCGCTGGTGTACTTCCACAAGGGGTGGGAGGCTAGAAGCGAGGAGTAGCCAACTCGAAGGCTAACCAACACAGTGCCCCACATTCTACTCGGTGTTGGTTAGCGTCAGGACCTCTTCTCTGATGCGGCGTATGGGCGCGTCCCGAGAGTTGATACCCCATCGGAATTTCCCCAAGCGTATGGACCGCACTGACTGGCCGACACCCGGCCCGAACGAGCCTGTCCCGGCATGGGACGAGTACCGACAGCTGCGCGAGGCTGTCCACGACTATCTGGATCACGAGCCAGAGGACCCAACGTGGGCGGACATTTGGAAAGCACTCGGCGCGATCATGGGCGAGTACCAGCGCGATGCGTTTGCCCAAGCCTTCGACCTCGATGCGCCTACCGAGACAGCCTGCATACGGCGTCTTATCACGGGCGACGACGAGTGCCCTCACTCGCCGCTTGACGCCGACAGCGACCCGAAGGGGCCGCCTCACAGCCCGCCAGCAGACGACCACTCGACACTCTGGCTTGACGATGGCGAGCCGGCGTTATACTCGATGCACGTCTATCCGGGAAATATCGAGCGATTGGATTCGCAAGAGCCGCCACACAATCTCTGGTTCGACGTCTTCGAGTTCGCTGCCGAGTGGGGACTAGAAGTCTCTGTCCTCCCGAAATCGTGGTACAACCTTGGCTCGGCTGTCCACGTCGTCTTCTATCCCCCGGAGCGGTACAGATAGCCAGCACACTCTGCTCTCGCTCAGTCAGCCAGTCGATTTTCTGTCCCCCAGTGGAGGTGCAGGGGCGTGCCCGAGAGCGCGTCCCAGAGACAGATCAATGTCAACGATACAGTCAGAGACTCCAGAGCAGTCGTCCAGCCAGCAGACCACTTGCACCTTCGACGATTCGGACTCCCGGGACGAGGAGATGCGCGACCAACTCGATGCGTGGGTCGAGGATCTTGCCGACCTCACGAGCGAGGCCCAAGCTAGCGAGCAGTTCCAGCAGTGGCTCGATGTGCAGAGCAAGTTCCACGATTACTCGGCTCGGAACACGCTACTCATCAAGCTCCAGTGTCCCGAAGCAACCCGAGTCGCCGGCTACAATACGTGGCAAGACGAGTTCGACCGCTACGTCCAGCAAGGCGAGGACGCGATCTGGATCTGGGCTCCCATCATCACGAAGAAGTGCCCCGAATGCGGCAATTCGCCGTCATACCACGAGAACACTGATTGCAAGTACGACGAGACAGAGCCCGAGCAGTGGCGGCGGGGACTGGTCGGGTTCCGGCCAACGTCGGTGTTCGATATCTCTCAGACCGAGGGCGAACCGCTTCCCGAACTGGAGACAGAAGCTCACGGCGACCCGAATGGACTTGTCGAGGACCTGTTGGACGCCACCGACGAGATCGGCGTCGACGCGAGAATCGTCGCTCCCGAAGAGTGGGAGCATGGGTCTGCACGGGGTGTCTGCGAGCGTCGGAACGTCATGACGACAAATCCGATGGTCGAAGCGGTCGACCGAGACAATCGGGCCGCCCTCGCGAGTACACTGATTCACGAGTTCGCCCATGCGGACCTTCACTTCAATGTCGAGGATGAGGCGGAGCGGTCGAAACGCGAGGTCGAAGCCGAGGCAGTTGCCTATGTCGTCAGTCGTCACTTTGGGCTGGACCCAGAGAACTCGGCGTTCTACTTGGCGGCGTGGGACGGCGACGCACCAGAGACGCTTCGGGACCGGTTGGACCGTATCTCGTCGACTGCGGCGGATCTGATCGACGCCGTCGAAGGTGCCAGCTGAGAGGGAGCGGTATCTTTCCAGACGTGCTTGAGAGGAGTGTTTTGTGACTCCCCTGGTGGGCGAGGGAGTCGAATATGCGTTCCACAGCAGCGTCAGGTGGCAGTCTTGTCGGACAGTTTCTGAGTGTCTTAGCAGATTTGCGTGACCAGATTGGAGGGCCGTACTACCTCGGGGATGTCAACGGTCGGTTGGACTGGCCCGACAGAGGAGTGTACTTCTTTTTCTCGCCAGCAAGCGACCTCAGACAGATGCCCTCCACAAAGTGGCGACTCTCACGGATCGGTACCGTCGGCGTCAGTACCGGTTCGTCGAACACGCTCTGGAACCGACTCAGGCAGCACCGAGGGAACGTTCGCGGGAAGTACGCTCGGTCGTGGACCAGTTATCAGAGTATATCTCGTCAACGGAGGCGCTGGATCATCAATCGCGGATCTGAGAGTGATGGAGGATCTTACTGATCTGATTTGTTGCGACACAGATATGCGGACGATCAATGACGCTCAAAATAATCAAAGCGGGAGTGAGCTAATCTGAAATCAGTCGTTTTTAGTGAACGCGTGGCCATTGTTTTTGTATGGGTTTTGGAAGCTACGATGAATCTGAGCAGCAGGACCAGAACGTTGAGACTGATGAAGATGATGGGGTCGCAGTTCACGAAAACGACCACGATGGCGAAGTCTCGTTTGAGACTGAAGCCTCAACCGACGAACTGGTCAATAAACTGGACGATATCAAGGATACAAACTGAACTCAGCTATCGGTTCCCACCAACAGACCTGTTGCAGAAATAGTAACATTGAATCCGTTGGGAGATTATCTCCCTAATGACACAGTAGTTTCCAGCGATCGGCGGCGATTTAGGGCCCGATGATGCCATTACGGCTGAGGGCGTTGGTCCCGCGATATCCTCTCCGAATCGCGGTACCTCATGCTATCTCAGCATGTGCAGGACCGAGCGCTCTCTCGAAGCCTCGGCCTGCTCTCTTGCCTCCAAAAGAACATATCGCTACTTGGAAAAAATCCCACAACTGCTCAGAGATTATTCGATAGTTGCTTCTAAGGCTGTTCGAACGGATGCAAGAGCTTGAACCGTGTCATAGTCGCCATTTGTGAGCGAGACAAGTCCACCGTGGTCCTGACTGTTGGGAAGCCACACCTGAATAAATCCTTCAGACCCGGTGATCACTGTTGACTTTGAGACAGGTTTCTGCCAGAGTTCAGCCTCTTCCCCGGTATACAGTGGGTGAATTCCATCAGGAAGCGGTTTTGTAGTCTCTCGACGGAAGTCGGGATCAGATGTAAGCATATCTGCGATATCTCCTTCAATCACATGCTGTTCCGCTGTGGCTTCAAGTTCATCATAGAAACGTTCGACGACATTTCTAGCAAGCGTTTCGAGATCCTTGGCCGGAATCACTCGATTAACGTCGGAAAAGATTTGCCCGTTCCGTTCCAGCGGAGTTGCGTTGATACCAATATTTATTTCAGCAGTACTAGGACGGTGATAGAACGCGATGTTTGCACTTGGTTTACCACCGGGAAGATACGGGTCTGGGATTTCGATGAATGCAGCCTGAGGAATTGACTCGATAATATCGAATTATTTTGCGAAATAGACCTTGAGAAGGCGCACATCGTCCTTGTTCGGTGACCAAGAGACTAACCGCCGAAGTGTGTCTTGGTCGGGATTTCTGTCGTAATAGAAGAGTTCGTCTCGTGTATAGTCATCCAATGCAACCCATGCCAAATAATCAATCGGTCCGTCATCAACGAAAATCACCTCTTCAACTGGACGACGAATGGCATCAGGATATCGTTCGATAGTTATCTCAGCTAACCGATCGAGATCCGTTCCTGGATCGATCTCATACTCATCTGGAATATTGTTTAGCATACGGTTGGCTGAGCGGGTGTGCTCAATAAAAATCAATTGATACGAGAAACACTCCCGACTGGAATTTAATCAACCAGCTGAATCGTGTTCCCGTTTCTGGTCACGTGGAGGTCCCGACCGAGTTTGTATCCCTTGGTGCCAGCGGTATCGATATACCCGGAGAACCCCTTGAGATCTTGGTGAGCCGGAATAACGTGCTGCGGTTCGAGTGCGTCAAGCATCTGGTAGTGACCTTCTTTCCGCAGGTGGCCCGAGACGTGCACATCGTCGTAGATACGTGCCCCCTGCATTCCCAGTAAGGTCTCCGATTGGTATCGCTGCCCCACGTTTGTCGGCTCTGGGATCACCCGTGCAGAGAAGATGATTTTGTCACCCATCTCCAGATCATACGATGTCTCGCCACGTCCCATCCGCGTGAGCATTGCCCTGGGCTCTCCCTGGTGGCCCGTGACGACTGGCAGGTAGTCTTCTTTGCCTTCGTTCATGATGCGCTCGAATGCCCGGTCGACAGACTTGCGATGCCCATACATTTCCAGATCATCCGGGAAATCGACGGCGTCGAGTCGGTTAGCGGTCCCTGAATACTGTTCCATGGATCGTCCCAGCAACACCGGTTGCCGCCCGATTTGCTCGGCGAACTCCACGATTGACGAGACGCGAGCGATATGGCTTGAAAACGTGGTAGCGACGATACCACCATCGAAATCCTCTAAGCTCACCATGACATCTTCCAGTTGGCTACGCGCGACGGCTTCGCTCGGCGTCCGTCCTTTCTTGTTTGCGTTTGTGCAGTCTTCGATATAACAAAGGACACCGTTGTCTTCGCGCCCGATCTCTCGGAACCGCTTCATATCGATGGGATCACCAATGACGGGCGTGTGATCCATCCGCTTGTCGAGCCCGTAGACGATTGCGCCCTCTGGTGTATGGAGGACTGGATTGATCGCGTCGATAATCGAATGGGTGACGTTGACGAATTCGAGTTCACATCGCTCGCCGATCGACATCGTACCGCCGGCATTCATTTTTACGATATCATTATTGACGTGAAACTTGCCCTCGTCATGGATCTCTTCCTCGACAAGCGCCGCAGTGAACGGTGTCGCCACGATCGGGGCGTCGTATCGGTGTGCGAGTTTCGATATCGCACCGATATGGTCGAGGTGTCCGTGTGTTGGGACAATCGCTTTGACATCTCCCTTGAACTCGGAGAGGACCCTATCATCTGGAATGGCATCCATGTCGATAAGGTCCAGCGAATGCATACTCTCAGTCTGGATATTGTCGTGAATCAGTACTTTGGAGAGATTCAGGCCCATGTCGAAGATGACGACGTCACTACCTGCTCGCACGGCTGTCATCTGTCGCCCAACCTCTTCATAACCGCCTATAGTTGCAATTTCAATTTCCATCGCTAGGTCCGATCAGAGCGGTCCCAGAACTCTCACTGAGTGCGCCAGTATAATGGAGGGCAGCCCGTAGTCGCAGTATCCAAGCCATCGTGACTCGCAACAAACAAACTACGACTCTTCACCGGTCTGCCCGGGGACAGCGCGTCTTTCGGTTATCCGAGCAATTGGTGCGAATACATAAGTAGTCACTGGAAGCCTCATGTCGTTCACCCCAGAATGCATCGCAACGGTATTTGCGGTTATCAATGCGCAGTATCGTGTAATGAAACAGCTAAAATGCCGGCCGTATTATTGAGGACTTGATCTGACTTCCGTGAGATGATAAATGACGCAATATTCAAAACTCATTTATTTAATACACGCTAACTGGATACTACGAAGGAGTTCGTCTGTCCGTTCTTCGTTTACCCATTGGGTCGCCATCATCCTAATGCGCTCTCCAATGGCACTGCTCTGAGATGTGCCGTGCCTGCTCGCTGTTTATGCCGACCCTGGGTCACCTAGAGATGCTTGGGCGGACCCACCGACCGACATATGACTAACACAGATAGTACTACCAAAGATGTCGACTTGCTCTCAGATACGCTGAGTGGTTCAACTGTACTCGTCGCACACGCTGACGACCCTTCTCAATCTGCTGTCAGCCTCCGGATTCTTGAAACGCGTGGAGCCGCTGCTGATACAGCCTTTGTGGTTACAACGACTGAAGGCGTTGATCAAACAATAGCGACGTATGAGCAGCTAGGGACACGAACAGCGCGCCCATCGCTTAGAATTATAGATACTGTTTCTGAGCAGCAATCCATTTCGGCGCTGTACGACGAGACACCCGCGGTTTTCATACCATCGCCAGGTGATCTCGAACGATTGGTCATCGCACTCTCGGAATTAACAGAAAATATGGGCACTAAAACAGGAGATCGCCACCTCATCGTTCGATCACTCTCTCCAATTCTTGCAGCTGCCCCGATTGACCACGTTGGAACCGTCATTGAACGGATCACGGGACTGCAATCGGAGTCTGGGCTTTGTCTACTCGGATTCAATTACACCGTACACGATGAAAAGACTATGAAAGCGGTTGCTGACCATGTTGACGGGATTCTCTGGATTAATCAGGCAACAAACGAATTTGATTTCGAATACCAAAGTGTGCATAACCGGTACGATCAAACTTCGCTCCAGAATACATCAAATAAATAAGCAATTTTCCATCGTTTTACTGAGGCTTCTCAAATAGATTCTCTATTACTTTCGGTTGCGAAGTTGTAATATATAATGTGAACTGGGAACCACAAACAGCCATCCAACTATACAGCGTTCGGTCCCTGACTAATTCGCTTCCAGAAATCATTCGTCGTGTGGCCGATGCTGGGTACGATGGTGTGGAGTTTGCAAACCGATTTCAAGAGGAGTCTCCGGAATCTGTTGCTGCTGTACTTGAGGAAACTGAGATTGAACCTGTCGCAGTTCATGCCGATTTATCTACCATTGAAAAGACTCTCGATGGTGACGCAGATCTCATTGAACGGTGTCAGATAATCGGCTGTGATACGCTTATTGTGCCACATCTTCCGACTGGCGAATTCCGGACTCGGCAAGCAGTACGTTCGCTCTCGTACCGTCTCCGGGACGTTGCTGCAGGGCTAGGCGACTATGATATGCACCTCGGATTGCACAATGATCGGAGGCTTCTTGCCCCATTACTTCCAGACGGCGCACATACTCTCGTTGAAGAAACACCAGTCCCGGCACGAGTCGGTGATACACTCCAGACGATGGCACGCCGATGGGAACCGAAGGATCCAGAACAGATATCCAGTGAAACGCCGCTCTGGAACCTCATCGCAAGAACACGACCAAGCGAACTCTGTTTCGAAGTGGAAGTCGCCGAAATCCAGACAGCTGGGTATGACCCGGGTACCGCGCTTGAACTATTTGATGGGCGTGCCGAAATGATCCACCTTCGAGATGTCGCGTCTGCTGGTTTCCTCAGCGGTTACGAGAACGTCCCGCATGGTGATGGGATTGTTGAGATGGACTGTATTATCGAGGCAGCTACTCGCACTGGTGTTGATTGGATAGTGTACGAGAACGAACTCGATAGCGACCCGAATCAGAAAATCGAGGAGGGAGCCAGTCTGTTAGATCGGATAATCGCTGAGTCACAGTCCTCAAGTGAGTCCGAAACTGCGTTGCAGGCCACACAGTCCTGATTCATCCAGCCGGACGTGACTAACTACGGGAGTCTCCAAGAGGTCCAGCATGCGGCTGCGATAGCCAAATCACGGTACATGACGATCGCACCGCACAACCCGAATGCCGGTGTGAATACTGCCGCTTCGCTGCATCTCTGTGCGGGCATTGAAAACCTCGAAGTGCTGGAGCATATGAGCCGAGATGTTGACTGGGGTGAGGAAATCGTTGACTATGACTGGGAAGTCGAAGACGGTGCAATCGAAGTACCTGACAAACCCGGTCTGGGTGTCGAATTCGATCCAGAAGCGGCACGGGATCATCCCGGTGAGTCAAAAGACAGCCACAGTCTCTTCGACGCTGAAGGTGCACTCAAGCGACCCTGACACCGACCAACATTCTGTGGTGACAGGTCTCCGACTACCAGCTGACCTAATTGGGATAACAGTAAGTGATAGATCAGGACAGTATCGAGACACGTTGATAGCGGAGGGTGAATTTGAATCACCGATCTCCGGGTCATGAGCCCAGCGGAATCTCCGGGCTATCCTACTCCGCTATCGTATCTCTGCCACTGAACACAATTATATGTAGCGTACCTGGTTTTGTTATAATTGTACCATTTTGTTTTTTAGAGATATTTAATAAACACTGAGTCTGGTCGACTAACCCGAAGTCGAGAGGATTAATTACGGGGGTATAATGCGTTCGCGTGTGACTGATCGATTCCAATTCTATCCTCTCTATCTGACTCGGTTCGTTGCCAGTCTTGGATTCATAACACTTCTCACACTGCTCCCGAATTATATTGAACAGCTCGGCGCGACTGGGGTTGTTGTCGGCCTCTTTGTCACAGCACTTGGCATCGGTCGGACGGTTGCACTCGTCCCGCTTGGATGGGCCGCAGACCGGTATGATAAGCGTCTTCTGCTGTTGCTCTCGATGCTTCTCAGTGCTATCTCGTACGGACTCTTCGTCTTTGTGGACTCTTCGGCGGGATTCATCCTTGCACGAATACTACAGGGGCTGGGTATCGTCGGGACGGGTATTATCAGTCTCGCTCTTGTCGGAGAACTCGCCGCTGCAGACGAACGCGCAAATCAGATCGGGAAGTACAATTCATGGCGGATGGCGGCAGGAATTATTGGAACGATCGGAGCGGGTGTTCTCTATGATGCGTTCGGATTTGACCCGATTTTCGTGGTCTTGGTTGTTCTCTTTGTCATCGCGCTTTTCGGTGTCTGGTTCCTTGTCGAGGCAGACGATTCGGCTATCGAAGGATTTGCCTTCTTCGAACTGGCACTCAACGAGCGGATTCTGACGGTGACGAGTTTTCGTGCCCAGTATGCAGTCTCTGTAACGCTTGTTCGAAATTGGGTTCCGATCTTTGTCGGTGTCTCCGTGGCTCGTGGTGGTCTTGCACTCAGTGCCACTGCTGTGGGTGCTGTCGTCGCCACCGAAAAATTCACTAATATGCTCGGCCAGCCATTCATGGGCCGGTTTTCGGACAGATATGGTCGGGGACTTTTTATTGCAGTCGGGGGCGGCTTCTACGGTCTTATCACATTTGCGATCCCACTGGCGTCATCGGTAGGTGAGGGACTCAGAATCTCAGTGACGCTGCCAGTACTTGGAACCGTTCCTGACGTGTTCTTCGTCGTACTGCTACTGAATGGACTCCTTGGGTTCGCAGACAGTATTCGTGAGCCTGCTAGTATGGCCCTCTTTGCTGACGAAGGGAAAGGAAGCGGGATTACGAGCAGCATCGGAATCCGTGGACTCGTGTGGCGCCCAGGAGCGCTGCTTGCCCCGCTTCTCGGAGGGTACCTGATGGACTCTGTGGGAATGGAGTGGGTGTTTTTTATTGCCGGTGGAACTGTTTTGACCGGGGTACTGACGTTCCTTGGAATAATCTCCAAACGGTTTGGAACGGACGCGCTGGCACGCTGGTAATCACTACCGGCCAGAACGAACAATTATTGACAGAATGGGTCTCTGCTGATCAGCAGCAGCTGGCCGGCGGAGCCAAGCCCCAGCGATGAGCGGACACGAAGCGCCTACTGATCTAGTCCGGTTTCGACCTGCTCTCCCAACAGAGTCGGTACTGGTACCCTCCCTCAATAGGTTTCCCAGGCAGGTCTTCGATAGTCGTATCGGACAAGATCCATTTACCGAGGTGTCAAGATTCCGGACTCGACAAAAAAGCCACCTCCGGAATTCGTGAAATGTGCCGTCAGGACTCACGCCACTTGTGGCCGCACTTGACGCAGGTGAACAGCCGAACCTCGTAGGAGCCACCCGGCTTCGGTAGCATCTCATAGGAGGCCCGGTTGCTGTCGCAGTTGTCTGCCAGACAGGGTTCCTGCATCGTCTCGGTGGTGCCCTGGGTCGCGTCGGCTACGGCGGGTGCCCCGTCGTCCTGTTGTCCGTCCTGTGTCGCCATCACTGCTTCTGCTTGCGAGTCCCGCTGCTCCTCGTTCTCACAGGAGCGACACACCCATGTGTCGCCCTCCGTGTGCATAATTGAACCACACTCATCACAGAATTGCATATAACGGAGGAATACACGGTTGTCGGATATATGTGTTAGTTTCCGATTCGCCGTGGATTTCAGCTAATTGTGGACACTGACTGTACAGCGCTGTCGAAGAGGTTAAAATCAGCAGTCATTTATTATCCTGCTCAGATATGTCTACACATGCCACACTGTGAGAACTGTGACAAGCATTTCGACACCGTTGACGAAGTCGAGCACGAAGAAGTAGACGAGATGGCTGTTGAGGAGACTGCAGACGGCCCACCACAGATTCGTATCGGAACTGGAAAACGCGATGTCTGGCGATGCAAAGGCTGTGGGAGTGTACTTGGTGTCCGATGAAATCACCACGAGCACGTAAAACAACCTTTCGGTTGAGAACGTAGGAGCGGCGTGGCTACACTGGGACGTCTCTGAAGGCGTACTCAACGACTTTGTTGAGCGTCGGGTGTGCATGCATAATTTCGGTGATATCGGCGACGGTTCCCGTTCCGCGCCGCATTGCGACGACAACCTCGTGAATCATTGTTGAGGCCTCATGGCCCAGCACGTGACAGCCCAGAATCTCGCCATCAGGTGCGGCGAGGACCTTCACGAACCCATGGTCGAGCTTTTTCGCCCGTCCCATCGGCGTGTCCGGCAACTCCGCCCGGCCGGTGACATATTCCCGACCGACCTCCTCTAGCTCTGTTTCGGTCGCTCCGACACCGGCCATCTGTGGCTCGGTGAAGATGGCGTGAGGCATCGCGGAGAAGTCGGCCTCGCGGGTCCCATCGTGAACAACGTTCTCGATTGTGACCTGCGTCTCGTAGTCCCCGGCGTGTTTGAACATCGCGTTGTCGGCGATGTCCCCCTGTGCCCAGACGCCCTCGGCCGACGTGGCCAGCGTGTCGTCGGTGACGATGAAGCCGTTGTCGTCGGTTTCGATGCCGGCGGCGTCCACATTGAGCGTGTCTGTGTTCGGGCGGCGACCCAGCGCCACCAGCACGTCGTCGCCGGTGACCGCTACTTCGTCGCCGTCCTCCGTCTCTGCGTGGACCCGAACGCCACCGTCGGCTTCCTCGACGGCCGTCACACGATGGCCGGTGAACACCTCGTGGCGGTCCCGGGCGATGTCCGTGTAGGCCGCTG
The DNA here is from genome assembly GCF_011440255.1 of Haloarcula sp. JP-Z28. Classification (NCBI taxonomy): domain Archaea; kingdom Methanobacteriati; phylum Methanobacteriota; class Halobacteria; order Halobacteriales; family Haloarculaceae; genus Haloarcula; species Haloarcula sp. JP-Z28. The sequence goes on from NZ_JAAOHT010000040.1 coordinate 13,319, forward strand.
AGAGCGCCCGGTCTTCCCGTGGAACGAGCGTGTCCATCATTTCGACCAGCGTCACGTCGGTCCCCATAGACTCGAAGAAGTAGCCCAGTTCGACGGCGATGTAGCCGCCGCCCATGATAACGAGCGAGTCGGGCTGGTCGCGCCGATACAGGGCGTCGGCGCTGGTCATGTAGTCGACCGAGTCCAGGCCGTCGATGGGCGGGACGACCGGTCGGCTGCCGGCGGCGACTACGACCTGGTCCGCGCTGAGACGCTCGCCGTCGACTTCGACGGTCCGCTCGTCAACGAACACCGCCTCGTGCTCGTACAGCGTCAGGTGGTCTTTCTCTGCGTAGCGCTCTTCCATGCCTTCCGCGAGCGGGGACAGCGTCTCGTCCATGTCGTCGATGACGGCGGCGTAGTCGATGTCGTCCAGCGAGGCGTCGTTGAAAAACTGGTCGGCCTCGCGGACGCGGTTCGCCGCGGTCGCAGCTTGGATGAGCATCTTCGAGGGGTTACAGCCGCGGTTGAGACAGGTTCCTCCAAGAGGACCGGGTTCGACGAGCGCCGTTTCGAGGCCCGCGTCGGCGGCTGCCGCGGCCACGTTGTTCCCCGTGCCACCACCGATGACGAGCACGTCGTAATGCGTCATCGCTTTTCCTCCGCTGGCGAATGTTCGGCGTCCCACCGGAGCAGTTCCTCGACGACTGGCTCCAGCGCCGCACCGCGCTCGGTTAGCGAGTATTCCACCCTGACGGGCTGGTCGCTGACGATCTCTCGGGTCACGAGCGCCTCGTCTTCGAGCGAAGAGAGGCTCTCGGAGAGCATCTTTGAGGAGACGCCGTCGAGGCGACTCTTGAGGTCACTGAACCCCAGCGGGCCGTCCTCCAGCAGGTGATAGACGATTCGAAGATGCCACTTCCGACCCAGCAGTTCGTGGATATTGCCGAAGGCGACGTCGATATCGGCAAAGTACGGCCGCGAGACGGTGCTCGACTGGTCCCAGCTGACAGCGCGTGATTCGGAGCTCATGCTGTATCCCGACTGTGGATCGATACGCTCCTTAAGACATCTCGGACCCGCGGACGCGAGTCTAGTCACCGGTAGCTATATATATCAGGACTGGCGGGTACTCACTCGCTCCCGCCGCTACCGCGAAACCGCTCCCAGAATATCTCGTCGAGGCCGCTGTCATAGTCGGCGTCTAGGTAGTCCTCCTTCGTGAGGTTTGCCTCCTCGATGAGCGATGCCGCCTCGCCGGCCCAGACGTAGAAGCCGATCAGCGTCTCCGTGCGCATCTCGTCGAGGTCGATGGAGTGGTAGACGTTCACGAACCCGCCGGACTCGCGGTTGAGTTGGGATTTTTCCAGCAATCCGAACTCGACCAGTTCGTTGAGGTACTTCCTGATGGTCCCCTCTTCGTAATCGAGTTGGGCAGCTAATTCCTTCGACGAGAGCGGCCCCTCGCCGATGACACAGAGGCAGATGTCAAGCCCCGGCTTCGGCAGGCCGAAGGCGTCGAGCAGGACCTGTCGGATGTCCGGCGGCCGAATCTCCAAGTTCGACTGCGTCACGCGCTTCATCTCGTCGCCGTGGCAGGTCATCCCGCCGTCACAATCCTGCATCGAGAGCACGACGTTGGCACAGTTCTGGCACTTGTATATCGAGTACTCCCGCGCTCCGAGGTCAATCTCCCGACGCGTCCGGTCGTCCGTCTCGGTATCGAACTCTGTCGTCGATGTATCGTTTTCGGTCATATGTTTGTCAGTCCCATACCACAGCTGTTGCAGGCCCTACAGGAGCCCGGGTCTTGAAACTTGGAGGCGTTCACCCGTCGACCACGTCGACAGCCACCACGTCCTCCAGTTCGACGTTGAGCCGGAGAAACTCCCTCGCAGTAATCGTGGGCCGGTAGCCGTCGTCGGTTTCGACGACGAACTCGGTCCCACAGAGCGACCGAAGCACCCGTATCACGTCCGCCGGTGACTCGCCACACAGGTCCGCAACCGTGTCGGGGGCGACCGGTTCCTCCGTGGCGTCGTAGCGGTCGCGGAGGGTGACAAGAACTGTGTGTGGTGAGAGAGACATGAGAGCGGAGAGTGCCTGCGCGAATACCAACTGTTTCCGAACACACCATCAAATAGGTTGCTTACACCGATCGCACCCTGTTACGCCGGGTTAACCGCACGATTATTAGCAGGGGCGGGATTTATTCACACATGCGTCGACGACGCGAAAGAGTGGCCCGTACTGATGGTGGGTGACGATGCAGGCCCCCGAAGCAGTTCTGAACGCGACGACGGCAGACCTGCGTCTCGAACTGTTCGTCCGCTCACTCGCTCCTGAGACGGCCAGACCACAACAGGAGGCGGTCATCGAACGGCTCCGAGACCTCGCCGACGAGGTGGCCGACACCGAACTCTACGTGACCGGCGATTGCGTCTGTCCGTCAACGGTGGCCGCGGAGACCGAGACTGGCCGCTTCCTGCTGGACCGGTACGAGGCGTTCGAGGAGTGGGCCGACGAGAGCGGCGTCGAACTCGTCGGCTTTCGGAACCGCTGTGTCGATTCGTCGATGACCGGGGAGACCGTCACCGGCATCCAGTTCCCGCGGCTGACGCTGGCCGTGTTCGCCGACGACCAGCTCCGGTTCGTCGCACCCGCAATCAGGAACGGAACGGAGACGACCGTTGCCGACGCACAGGACGAAATCGAACGGGCCATCGTCCAGCAGTGAGTGACTGTTGCCGTCGTTTTTCCGCCGCGACCTCGTTCAGTCCAGTTTGCCGTTGAGGACCTTCGCGGCCACCAGCACCGGGTCCCAGACGGGGCTGAACGGCGGCGCGTACGCCAGGTCCAGCCGTTCGAGTTCGTCCACGGTCATGTCCGCCTCGATAGCCGTCGCGAGCATGTCGATGCGGATCGCGGCCCGGTCCTCGCCGACGATTGACCCGCCGAGTACACGACCGCTTTCTCTGTCGGCGACCAGTGTCACATCGGTGTCGTCGCCGCCGGGGTAGTACCCTGACCGGGAGCCGGCTGTGACGGTCTCCGAGACGGGTTCGAAGCTGGCCTCACGAGCCTGCTCGTGGTCAAGGAGGCCGACGCGACCGCATTCGGAAACAGCATCGGGTCGGTCATGGCTGCTGTTTCGGTCCGCTGGCAGGACTTTCTGTCGATGGCTGTAACGCCCGAGGGGTCCGGACCGCCGTGTCACTGCCGTCGTATCTCCACCGTGTACGAGTCGTCGAACGGCGACGTGTAGGGGCTATCCAACTGCTCGTACACGCCAGCCGGAATCGAGATGTCGGCGAGGCGAAGCGCCGCCCCCGTCTCGGTGAGGCCAGTTTTGGGAAGCGCGAGCGTGACCACTTGGTCGGGGTCGACGGCCGGCCCCACTACCGCGCCGGTCGTCGCGTTTATGCCGGAGGGGACGTCCAGCGACACTACCGGGCAGTCACGCTTCGCAGTCGCACGAGCGAGGTCCGCAGCCTGACCGCGCAGCGCGCCGTCGAGACCGTACCCGACGAGCGCGTCGACGAGTGCTGCGGGGTCAGCGCTTTCGAGTGCCGCTGTGCCGACATCGATTGGCACGTCCATCGCAGAGAGCGTCTCGTACTGGGTCCTGGCCGCGCCTTCCAACTCTCCCGGGTCGCGGTCGAGAACGACCGAGACCGACAGCTCGCGGTTTGCGAGGTGTCGGGCACAGCAGAGGCCGCCACCGCCGTTGCCGCCGCTACCAGCGAGAACTGTTACCGGACCAGACCGGACCTCACGGACCGCTGCAGCCAGATTCCGGCCCGCGTTCTCCATCATCTGGAGCAGGCTCAGGCCGAACGTCTCGACGGCAACCCTGTCGACCGCGCGCATCTCTGCGGCCGTCACAGCGGGAACCGGCTCTCCGTCGGCTGTGTGGAACAGTGTCGAGTCCATAGCTTGTGGACGGACCTACGTAGCCGCCCGGTTTGGAGCTACTCCCGCTTCAACTAGAAATTGGGACACCATCCCCGCTTCACTCGACGCAGCAACTCATCGTCGACGTGTCTCGGCGGAAGGCCTGGCAGGCATGTTTGAACGCCTCGCTGAACGTAGGGAACGGGTGGATGGTGTCGATGATGTCGTCAACGGTGAGGCTGAACCGGACGGCCAGCGTCGCTTCCATGATCATGTCGGCGGCCCGGGGGCCGACCATGTGAGCACCCACGATCTCGTCGGTCTCGTGATGTTTGACGACCTGCACGAGGCCGTCGGTGTTCGCGGCCGCCTTCGCCCGTGGAACGTCCGCCATCTGGACGGTGCGACACGAACAGGTCCCGTGTTCGGCCATGTACTCGGCCTCGGTCGTCCCGACGGCGGCGACCTCAGGGCTAGGTCGTAGGAGCGTGACTCTTGCATTGACACAGGTTTTGTTCCCGAAGTAATTGTACTGTGGAGTCCAAAGCTATAGAGGAGGTTCGAGGCCACGAAGCTATGGCGGATACTACCAGAAACGACGAGCCGACCTGTGATGTCGACGGGACGTGTTACTGCCCGCTGACGGGCGCCATCGACACGCTCAGCCAGAAGTACGCGATGCAGTGATAAGCATTATCCGGGCTCACGACTCGCTCCGCTTCAGCGAGATTGAGGCCCACCTCTCGGGGGCGAGCACGTCGACCATCTCGAAGCGGCTGGAGGAGTTCGAATCGGTCGGGCTGGTCTCCCGAACGCAATACGACGAGATTCCCCCGCGGGTCGAGTACGCGCTGACCGATGATGGTGACGCGGTTCGGACCCGGCTTGAACCACTGCTGGAGTGGGCCGCGGCCGACGGGTAATCACGACTGGATGAGGCCGAGAATCCGCTCGTAGTAGTCCCCAAACTCAGCGTCGGACCGCGACCGCGGCCGGTCCATGTCGACCTCGACGATTTCCCGTATGCGGCCCGGCTCCGACGCCATGACGATGACCTGGTCTGCGAGTTTGACAGCTTCCTCAACATCGTGAGTGACGAACAGAATCGTCTTTCCTGTCTCCGACCAGATGTCGAGGAGCTCGTCCTGTAGCATGCGCTTGGTCTGAGCGTCGACGGCCCCGAAGGGCTCGTCCATCAGCAGGAGGTCGGGATTGACGGCGAGCGCGCGAGCCAGTGCGACCCGCTGTTTCATTCCGCCCGAGAGGTCGCGGGGATAGCTGTCCGCGAAGCCGTCGAGGCCGACCAGTTCAAGCAACTCATCGACGCGTTGCTGTCGCCGCTCGCTGTTGACACCCTGTTTTTCCAGCCCGAAGCCAACGTTTCCAGAGACGGTGCGCCACGGAAACAGGTGGTACTCCTGAAACACGAGTCCGAGTTCTGGGCCAGGCCCTTCAACTGGATCACCGCCGAGATACACTGTCCCGGCCGTCGCGGGTTCGAGCCCCGCGATGATGCGAAACAGCGTTGTCTTCCCGCTGCCGGAGGGGCCGACGATACAGACAAACTCACCGGCACTAACATCGAAGGTGACGTCCTGTAGCGCCTGGACACTGCCTTGTGGCGTGTCGTACCGCCGGCCGATACCGTCGACGAGGACCCGCGGCTGCATCGTTTCGTCGGTCATCGCCACGCGAGCGCCCTCCGTTGGACAGCCCGAAAGGCGGTGTCGACTAGCAGGAACATCGCACTCAATACGAGGATGTAGGTGATGACGACATCGACCCGAAGGTTGTTCGAGGCTCGAAGGATTTCACGGCCGATGCCAGCGACACCGAAAATTTCAGAAGCGACGACGAGCATCCAGCAGCGACCGATTCCTGTTCGAATGCCAGTCATGATTTCGGGAAGCGATGCCGGAATGACGACCGACCGGATCAGCTCCACGTCTCCCTGGACCCCAAGGCTTCGGGCAACGTCCAGCAGATCGTCCGAGACGCCCTCGACACCGCCGTAGGCACCGTAGAAGTTGATCCAGAACGCGCCGATAGCAATGATGAACGCGGCCCCAGCGTGGTTGATCCCCAGCCAGGCAATTGCGAAGCCGATAAGCGCCAGCGGCGGCACCGGTCGCAGGAGGCGCACGACTGGGGCGGAGATGTCGTCGAGATATGGACTCCAGCCAAGCGCAACTCCCGCAGCGACACCGAGGCCTGTCCCGATGACCGCGCCGGGGAGCCAGTGGATGATACTGCTGAGGAGTGCAACCGCCATGTCGCCGGAAGCGGCCTCAGCCACGAACGTCTCCGCGACAGCCACCGGCGTTGGGAGGATGTAGCTCGGCTGGGTCAGGGCCACGAGCCACCAGAGCACGAGGAACCCGAGGATACCGGCGCTCCCGCGGAGCGCCCGCTGTGTGTCGATATCGAACATCGGCGAGTCGACCCCGTCGGCGTACTCGCTATCGTCACCGACTTCAATTGCCATTGTCGCGCCCTCCCTGTCGTCCGGTCATAGGTTGTCGTAGACGCTGTAGTCGAAGATCTGGTCGAGCGAGAGCCGTTCATCGATCTGGCCGTTCTCGTTGGCGAACTCTGAGAAGACCTCCGTCCCGTTCTCGATTTCCCGCGGGTCGGTGACGAAATTCGAGAGAGGGCCTTCGAGCGCCGACTGTGCCTGGTCGGCGGCCATCCCGATGCCGGATTCAACGATATCGGCCGTCGCTTCGGTGTTGTTCCGGATGAACTCCGTCGCACGGACGTGCTGTTCGAGGAACTGTGATGAAACGTCCGAGTCGCGGACTTCGTCGCTCATCAGTGTCACTGCGGCCGGTTGGCCGGGCATCACCTCTGCGGCAGTTCTGAACGTCCGAACGGGCACGTCTTCCTGTGCGGCGCGGGTCGGGACCGGTTCCATGATAGAGGAGCCGTCGACTTCGCCGTTGGCGATGGCCTGCCACACCGCGTTTGCGCCGCTAATTTCGATAATCTCAACGGTCGACTCGTCAACGCCCTCTTGTTGGAGCCAGTACCGAAGCAGCACATCCGGCACGGACCCCTGCGGGAAGGTTCCGAACCGGAACTTCTGGCCCCGCTCTTCTTCCCAGACTGCGAACGCATCGCTGCCGTGCTCGTCCCAGAGCGACTGGAGGTCGTCATGGACCATAATCGCCATCGGCTCCTTGATATTTGCCGCCGTCACCTTCGCCGGGAGCCCCCTGTCGATGACGATCATCGACGGGACGATGCCGAACATCGCCACGTCCAGTTCGCCGCTGCCGTAGGCCTGGACGATGGCCGGTCCGTCAGTGAACTCCCGACCGTCGATGGTCGCGTCAATCTCGTCCAAATACCCCTGTTCTTCCATCACGAACCACTGGAGATCCGGGAAGATCGGCATATATGCGACGGTTATCTCATCGCTGCCACCGAGGCCGAGACAGCCACCAAGACCGAGCGTCGCAACTGTTCCGGCTCCCGCCAAGTACTGCCGTCGAGAAAGCGTCGTAGACGTGTTTTTCATTGGCCCGGTTACGTTCTTTAGCCTAATATAAGATGCAACCCTGGCAAATCCGCTGCGTTTCGGTGATATGCTACTTTCGACAAAGCATCCAATAGACGGCTGGATACTGCGCAATACTGACTCTCACGCGTTCGGTATGCGTCAGAGATGGAGGCAACAATCTCTTACTCTTACGCGATACCAAGGCCACCGGCGGTTAGTCTAAGACCGATAATCGATAGTAATGTCAAAACGGCGGCGCGACGAGCACGGTCACTGATAGCGGTCCTGAGTTGCTTCCCGACTGCGACACCGGCAACGGCCGGTACGGTCGCAAGGACGGACGCTCCGGCGACAGCCGCGCTGGGATACAGGCCGAAAACGCCGGCAAAGGCGACCCGCGTGATGCTGAGCCCCAGAAACACCAGCGCGACGACACCGACGAACAGGCTGTGCGAGAGGTCGAAGCTCCGGAGATACGCGACGAGCTGGACGCCGACGTTCGTTCCGCCGAACAGTGCCCCCGAAACGCCACCGATGCCGATCATCGCGAACGGTGTCTTCCCGAGGTCGCTGTTGCCCACTGACACCCATCCGGGAAGCGGCACCCGCTTCTGGGCGGTCGCCACAAACCCCAAGGTCAGTAAACCGAGTCCGACACGGAGTGGCGCTTCCGGGAGCCTGTCGAGTACAGCCATCCCGACAACAGTTCCGACCAGCGCTGCAGCGATGAGGGGTCCAAACCGCTGGCTACAGGTACGAAGCTCACGCCGTGAGAGATCTCTAACTAGTGAAACGTTGACTGCGAGGATGGGGAGAATCATGAACACGACGGCGGTCGCTGGGTCAATGATGGTCGCAAGCGCCATCGTCCCGACAACAGCGAAGCCGAAGCCAGCAAGCCCGTTTGTCGCCCCGGCGACGATGACGATCCCCGTTACTATCACGACAATCGTCCATGAGGCTGGCAAAATCATATAGTATCTGATCCTGTGGAAAGCTCACAGCGGCCCGAGATCAAACCCGGGCTGGGCAGTGGTTCTTGTGAAGTACTTACACGGCCATGGATAAAGCCGCGTCGTGTTTCACCACAGTAGGGTCGAACGTGACCAGCCTGCTGTCGGGGTTAGAACGTGATGACTTCGTAGTCGTCGGCGACGAGCGAGCGGATGCTCGGGTGGCCGTCGTGCTCGTCCAGAGTGACGAGTCCGGAGTCGGCGACAGCGTCTTCAACGCCGAACGCGCCGGAACAGTAGTCACAGACGGCCGTGTCGTCCTTGACCGTCTGGTACAGTTCGTGGTAGTCGCTGTCCTCGTCTTCGAGTTCCGGAATCCACTGCGTCCCGGCCCCATCGAAGATGAGCTGGAGGTCGTCCTCATCGTTCTCTGCGAACTCCTTTGCCGCTTCGAGGCCGTTCGCGAGTCGACCGAGGTTCTCGTGTCCTTCTGTGCCTGCGAGGATGATGATGGCTGCTTTCGTCATTACGGAATGTAATACTTCCCCCAACGATATATTACCAAGGGGTGCGTGCAGCGAGGCTGGACTCGCCCCAAGTATTTATAAACGACGACCGGACGAACCCTGAGTCAGACAGGGCGAGCGGTCTCGCCTGACTATCTCGTCGGGCCGGCGTTACAGTTCGACTTCGGACGCCGAGTCGACCTCGAACCGGGTAACGTCCGGTTCGCCGGCGAGCAGGTCCGGCAGCGCGGACTCGAAGGTCCCGAAGTGGTCGGTTTCGGCGTGGGCACCGAACGCCGCCTCGTCTTCGTATTGTTCGGTGAAGCGGAACAGATTCGGGTCGTCGATATCTGTCGCGACCTGATAGTCGATAACGCCGTCTTCCGCCCGCGACTGTTCGACCAGTTCTCGGATCAGGTCGAGTGCTTCGTCGCGCTTTTCGGGATCGATGGGGAACTCCGCGTGAACTACGAGCATTACATCCCCTCCGATGCGCGAACCGCATAAATAGGCACTGTGGACGTGTACCAGGTGCGCGCAGTGGCATCAGTGTGAGCGAATCGACTCAGTGCGAATGCCCGCTGTCACCGCGGCTGAACTGCCCGGAGAACCCCCGCTGGACGACCTCCGAGAGCGCGGGGTGGATGTGGATGGACTCGCGGATGTCCTGAACGGTTCCCGACCCGGCGGTCATCGCCACGACGATTTCTTGGATGAGGTCGGACGCTTCCGGCCCCATGATATGACAGCCGAGTATTTCACCGTCGAGGTCGATGATGGCTTTGAGGAACCCGTCGGCTTTCATCGCGCTCCCGCGGGCCGTCTCGTTGAACTGGTACGTACGGGTGGCGTACTCGCGTCCCGCCGCTCTGACCTCTTCTTCGCGTGCCCCGACGCCGGCCACCTCGGGGGAGGCGAACACTGCAAAGGGCATCGCCGAGTAGTCCACCGGTTCGAGGTCGTCGCTGAAGAGGTTGCGGGCGACGGCCTGTGCCTCGTGGTTCGCGCTGTGTTTCAGCAGGTACTCGCCGACGATGTCGCCCAGCGCCCAGATGTCGTCGGCGGTCGTCCGCAGGTACTCGTCGGTGTCGACGAACCCGCGGTCGTCCGTCTCGACGCCCGTCACGTTGAGGTTTAGGAGGTCCGTGTTTGGTGTCCGTCCGGCGGCGACGAGCAGTTCGTCACCCGTCACTGTCACGCCATCCTCGTCTTGGACCCCGGCGTCCTCGCCGTACTCGTACGGCTTCGCCTCAACGGTGACCGTGCCGTCGCTCTCCGAGACAGCGGTGGCCGCGTGGCCGGTGTGGACGGTGAAGCGGTCGGCATACCGCTCGGTGAAGGCCTCAGCTATCTCCTCGTCTGCCTCAGGCAGGAGGGTCGGCCGCCGACCGATGATGGTCACGTCGCTCCCGAAGGTCCCGAAGAAGTGGCCGAGTTCAGCCGCGATGTACCCGCCGCCAACGACGACGAGGTGATCCGGCGGCGTCTCCAGTTGGAGGGCCTCTGTGCTCGTCAGGAAATCAACGTCCTCGAGGCCATTGATGTTCGGAATCGAGGGTCGTGTCCCGGCCGCGATGAGCACCGTCTCGGCCCGAATCTGTGCACCCTCGTCCGGCCCGCTGACGACTTCGACCGTCCGGTCGTCCACGAACCGGCCCTCGCCCTCGTAGAGGTCGTGGCGGGACGAGGAGCGAAGCCCCTCCCGAATCGACTCCGAGTCCGACTCCACGTCCTCGTTGACTTTGCGAACGATGTCGGCGAAGTCGACGCCGTTGACCTCGGCGTCGATGTCGAACTCGCCAGCGCGCTCGATGGTCTCCAGCACGTCGGCGTGGTACAGCAGCATCTTCGACGGGATACACCCCCGGTTGAGACACGTCCCGCCGAGGGGACCTTTCTCGACGACTGCGACCGACTGCCCGCGGTTCGCGGCGGCGTTTGCCACGTCCAGTCCCGAACCTGAGCCGATAACCAGAAAGTCCACTTCGTCCATGATCCCCTCGTCACCGTCCAGCAATATGAAAGGTCCGCGGAAATGCGCTTCCGGAACCAAATTCCGGCGGTTCGATGGCTCTGTGCGACCGAATCCGGCTACGAGTCCGTGCGGAGGGCGTCGAGTTCCGCCAGAATCTCGTCGATATCTGGTCGGTCGAACGTCGAGGAGCCTTTCTGGACCCACGCGATTTCGGGTTCCGTCCCGCGTCTGTCGACGATGACGATTTCGGGCATTCGGCCGAAGAAATCCGAGAACCGGCCGAGGATGCCAAAGCGGACGGGCTGGTCGTAGGCCTCCCCCGCCTCGATGTCGGGGTCCGCGAGCAGCGGGAACGGGAGGTGATAGGACTCCTGCCAGGACTCGACGCGCTCGACCGGCTCCGGGACAATAGAGACGACTTCGGCGTCGCGCTCGTGAAAGTCGTCGATACGCTCGGCGAGTTGCTGGACCTGCTTTCGGCAGTTCGTGCAGTAGTGGTCCCGCTGGAAAAACAGGACAGCGAACTCGACGCCGTCCGGGAGCGCGGCGAGCGAGAACGGATCCGGGCCGGTGGCGACGTTCGTGAGCGAGAAGTCCGGGACTGAATCTGGCATACGAGTGGGTAGCGGCTAGACGACCTAAACCGCACGGCCCGCTACTCGACGAACTTCCCGGACGCTTTCGACCAGTCCCAGGACAGGTGGCGGAGTTTCGGTGTTGCACCGTCGGGAATCGCGTCGTACTCCCGCAGGAACGCCCGGATTCCCGCCTTTCCCCCGAAATCGCCGCGGAACCAGCGAAACACGCGGGGGATGCGGACGACGTTCTCGGTGGCGTCATACGCCACCGTCGCATCTAGGTAGCTCCGTGTCGCCAGGTCCAGTTGCTCGTCGATTTGTTCAGAGTCGTACGCCCGGATAGCGGGGCAACTCTCCGCGCCGCAGTTCAGCGCGAAATGAATTCTGGGATCGCAAATGGGCAACCGGTGGCGGTGTTCGAACGTCGTGACTAACAGTTTCGGCAGGTAGCCGAGGCCGTACTGCGAGCGGCCGCCGCGAAGCAGGCCGTTCTCGATGCGGCTGAGACTCAACGAGGTGCCCGCGACCGTAATCGCAGGCGCCCAGAAAAACCGGACGAAGCGAAGCGAACTGTCGTACAGTGCAGGCTCTTCGGCGAGGAGCAACTGCGTCCCGGCGTTGTAGCAGTTGAGCCAGAACGCGAGCGCAGTCCGGCGGTCGCGGCGGAGTGGCCGGAGGGCGCTGTCGTCGAGGGCGGCGAGAGCCGCCCGAAATTTCTGCGTCGGATCGCCGCGCTTGCAGGCGACCAGCAGGTCCTGGGCGAGGGTGGTCGGCGATGCGTTAAGGTCGTTCGCCGCGGTCTGGCCTGCCATACAGTGGCTCGGGGGGCATCTTGAAAAAGGGTTGCGCGGGTTTGCAGGCCGGATATGTATCAGCGAAAATTGACGGGCCACGACGACACACCGCTCTGTCGCTCCGATGCACAACCCCGGTACGCTTATTGAAATTCACTCCTCCCCCTGAGTATGAATGACAGTGACACCCTCGCGGCGACGACGAGCCTCTGTCCTGACTGCCTCGAACAGGTCCCCGGCCAGTATGAGGAACAGGACGGCGGCGTGTTCCTGACTCGGGAATGCGCTGACCACGGGACGACCAGCCGGAAGGTCTGGGGCTCCTTCGACCACTGGGACTGGGCCGCCGACTTCGGCCCGGACCCGGAGTACGACGGCGGCGACCTGGCGGTCGACGATGACCACGCCTGTCTCGCCGTCGTAGAGGTCACCGACGACTGCAACCTCTCGTGTTCGTACTGTTTCGCGAGCTCGGGGCCCGGTGGTGCGCATCGCTCGACCAAGGAAATCGAAGCACTGCTGGACACCGTCGAAGACGCGGGCGGCCGGCCGATACAGTTCTCCGGCGGCGAACCCACGGTCCGGGACGACCTCCCCGAACTGGTCGAACGCGCCATGGACAGGGGTATCGACCACGTCGAGGTGAACACGAACGGGATTCGGCTGGCGACCGAGGAGGGCTACGCCCAGCGACTCGCCGACGCCGGCGTCACCGCGGTCTATCTCCAGTTCGACGGCCTGACGAGCGAGACCTACGAGCAGATACGCGAGGTCGACCTCGTCGACGAAAAGTACGCAGCCATCGACGCCTGCCGCGAGGCGGATCTGCCCGTCGTGCTCGTCCCGACAGTGGTTCCCGACGTGAACGACCACGAGATGGGTGACATCGTCCGGTTCGCGCTCGACAACAGAGACGTGATTAGGTCGGTGAACTTCCAGCCGGTCGCCCACTTCGGCCGCTACGCCTCGAATGACGGCCGCTTCGCCATTGACGACGCCACGCGGCTGCTGGCTGAGCAGATGGACGATCTCGATCCGCGAGACATGCTGCCCGCGCCCTGCTGTTCGGCGTACTGTCAGATCGGGACGGCGTTCATCCCGGAAGACACGGATGCGGCGGCTGCAGCGGGCTGCGGTGCCGACGACTTGGACGGTACGGCTGACTGTTGCTGTGGCGACTCCAGCTCGGAGGCCGAATCGTTCGTCCCGCTCACCCAGTACGTCGACGACCAGCTCTGGGATATGCTTTCGGGGATGGTCGACGAGGGGGATTACATGGAGCTACTGGCCGGCACCGCCGCCGGCGAGGAGTGGGCCTGCAAGACCGCCGGCTGTTGTGGCGTCGACGTGCCCGGCGGCGTCGAAGGCCTGTTTGACGAGGTTGTACCCGTCTCGTTCACGGGATTCATGGACGCCGACGCGGCCGACGTGAATCGGCTGAGTAACTGCTGCATCTCGGTGCCGACGACCGACGGTGACCTGGTGCCCTTCTGTGGCTACAACATGACGACAGAGGCCGGCGAGTACGCGCTCCGGAACCGGAACGACTGGGGCGGGCGGAACACTGTCGACGGGGACCGCCCCGCCGCCGACTCGGCTGCGGGCTATCAGGGCGACAGCACGGCCACGGACGGCGGCTGCACGCCGGACGACTGTGGGGGCGAGTGATGGCGGGGCTGCTGGACGCCGCGCTCTCGAACCCGTGGGGGATGCTCGACACCATGCTTGCGGGGCCGCTCCACCCGGGCGGGACCGAGGCGACGGCAGCGTTGCTCGACCGGGCAGGCGTGGGTCCGAGCACACGACTGCTGGACGTCGGCTGTGGCGCTGGCGACGCGCTCTCGGTGGCCCGGGACCGCGGCGCAGACGCCCTCGGCATCGACCCGGAACCGAGTACCGACCGAGCCCTACAGGGTGACGCGATGGCCCTCCCCATCAAAGGTGGCAGTGTCGATGTCCTGCTGGCCGAATGTGTACTCTGTCTCACCGACCTCGACGTGGCACTGGCGGAGGCCAACCGCGTACTCGCGGACGGCGGCCGTCTCGCTCTTTCGGATGTCGTCGTCGATGGCGACAGACCGGACGTACCCGATGCCGCCGCCGATGCGCTCTGTCTCACCGGCGCACGAAGCCGCGACCGGCTGACTGGCCGCGTTGAAGCCGCGGGGTTCACAGTCGCGGACACAGCGAACCACCACGACGACCTCCTCGCGATGCGGGACCGGGTGACCGACCGTGTGGATTACGAAGGGCTGCTCGGCATGATGGGCGAACGCGGTCAGCGGGCACTATCGGCAATTGAGGCCATCGAAGCCGCCGTCGAGGCCGGCGACATCAGCTACGTGTCGCTGGTCGCGACCGCACAGGGCTGAAGCACTCTCTCAGTCGGCAGCAAGCGATCTGTTCAGTTGAGGCTGTAGAAACTCTCTGTGCCGTGGTCGTCTTGCCAAGCAAACGCGTACAGCCGTCGTGAGGGAACCCGGGCCAGGTGGCGGCCGTCGTTGCTCTGTCCTGTCGAGAGGTCCCAGGTTACTCCGTCGCCGTACAGTGTCTCGTCACGCAGTTCGAACTCGTAGCCCGGGTTCTCAAAGGCGCGCATCGCCGTGTCCGAACTGGCGACGACCACGATCTCTAGGCCGCCGACGGTATCTGTTATTACGCCTTCGGCCGCCCGAATCTGCGGGACCGGGTATGCAACGGCGTCATCCTCGTGGACGACGCCGATGACTGTCGTCTTCGCGTCTATGTCTGTACGGTCCCAGGTGCGCTGTGGTCCCTCCCCGCGCATTGCGCGGAGGCCGAACTCGGGGTTGGCGACGTACCGGTCATACGGTGTCATGTCGTAGGCCTCGCGCGGCGAGTTCCCGCGCGCATCGTCCGGGCCGCCGTGAACTGGTTGCAGGACGACTCCATCGGGGTACGTCGTCCGGAACTGCGCCCAAGTCAGTATAGACGACGGCACCACGGACAGTTCCCGGCCGTCGAGTGGGCCGCTGATGGCCCTGCCGAGCGGTTGCTTCCACTCCGATTCCGTCTCGCGGTCGTACATCACCAGCGCGTCGTCGGCTAGTTTGCCCGAGGTACCGAACGTCAGCGTCTGTCCATCGACCGTCCGATCGTAGACGACGGCGCTGGCACAGATGGGACACCATGTTACCGCGACTGGGCGCTCGTCGTCCCCCGAACTCTCAGTCGCTTCGAGCACGTCGTTGACGATTTCGTGGTAGCTGAGCACTCTGACCGGATACGCCCGCGGCGGGTCGGCCTCGACGGCGATGACCTCGTCGTCCGGGTCGCCGAAGTAGCTCGTGTCGAAGGCGGGGTTGTCGATGCCCGGAATTGCGTCCCGCGGCAGCACGTCCTGCATATCCATACCTCGATTAGCGGGAGTAGCCAAATAACCGCTTGGCTACGACCAGATTTGGATGGTTTGTCTGGCAATATCGGGTTACCTCACCGAAACCGACTGTCGGTCCGGTTACAACCGGTTTATTACTCACCAACAGAAACAGGGTTACTAGACGTAACCTAGAGGCCGTTGCGGAACAACACGATACATATGGTAAGCATACTCAGCGGATTGGTCGGCGGACTGGTTGCTACGATTGTCATGACGATGTTCATGATGGGACTCGGAGACGACTCTCCACCGCCCACGGCGGCGCTGTGGGCGAAATACGTGGGTGACGAGAGGCCCGAGTCGTACATGATGCAGGGGATGGTGTTACACATGCTGTATGGTATTGGTGCTGGCGGCGCATTCGCTGTCGGCGTGACGGCGCTGGGTCTCGGCGTTGGGGCCGGGGTACTGACCACGAGTCTGCTGTGGGCCGTCATCTATGGGCTGGCACTGACCGTGGTTGGTGCGATATTCTGGATGCGCATCGTCCTCGCGATGGAGCCAGAGCCGAAGATGGTCGGAATGTTCGCGTTCTTCCACCTTGTCTACGGCGTCGTGCTGGGCGCGAGTGTCACGTACATCCCGCTGTAACACCGGCAATCACAGTCGAGCTTTTTTATGTCACAGCCATCGCTCCCAGCCCAACTCGAGGCCAACTGCGAGCGCGTCGTCGAGACGACGCTGGACCTGCTCGCGTTTGATACGCAGAATCCCTTAGAGCGACGACGGAGATAATCGAGTACATCGAGACGGTGGTGACAAAGGCCGGGCTCGAAACAGAACGACTCAGCGCAGCGTCGGCCGACCCCGGGCTCGTTGCGTGGTTCCCGGAGCAGCCAGCGCCAGAGCTAGTGTTCAACAGTCACATCGACACGGTCCCGTTCAACCGCGAGGCCTGGACACGCGGTCCGCTAGGCGAGCGGGACGGCAGCGAAATCTATGGTTGCGGGGCGACGGATATGAAGGGAGCGGTCGCCGCGATGCTGGCGGCCGTCCAGGCCGTTGCCGAGACTGACACCACCCCAGCGGTGCCGCTCGGGTTCGTATTCAGCAGCGACGAGGAGACGAGTGGCGGCGAGACACTCCGGGATGGTCTGGACACGTTTCCGTCATCACCGTCGGCGTGTCTCATCGGCGAGATGACTGGCACGTCCGCCCGGCCGTCGGTCGCCGTCGCCGACAAGGGAAGCATCTGGCTCACGCTCGCTGCGACGGGCGAGGGTGCACACGGGTCGCGGCCGATGCTCGGCGCGAACGCCATCGACCGGCTGTACGACACCGCTGACAGCCTCCGATCGGAGCTCCAGGCCGTCGAGTTCGACCTGCACCCCACCGTCGAACGGATACTCACCGAGTCGGTCGCCTACTACGCGCCGACCGTGGGCGAGGATGCGGCCAGGTCCATGCTCCAGCACCCCACCGTGTATCTGGGGACAATGCACGGTGGGGAGGCGGTAAACAGTGTACCGACGGCGGCCACGGCGGACATCGACATCCGCCTCACGGCGAGCGTCCCGACGGCGCCAGTGCTGGAGCGAATCCGTGCGTTCGTGGCCGAGCGACAGGGCGTCGAGATACAGTCCACCGATTGGAGCGAGGGAACATACGAACTCCCGGGGCGGCCACTGGTCGAGGCTGTCCAGACCGTGAGTGAGGCGGTCACCGGCGAGCGGACGTTCGCCCGGAGCGCGACCGGCGGCGGGGACGCCAAGGCGCTCCGGAACAACGGCCTCTCAACCGTGGAGTTCGCGCTCGGCACCGAGACCGCCCACGCCGTCGATGAGCGAACCACCCGCCAGGCGATCTGCCAGACGGCCCAAATATCTGCGCACCTCCCGGCGGAATTCGACAGTTCATCGACAGAGGCCTGATTTTTAACCCCGAGCGGGGACTTGCTGAGCTGTTCAATAAATGACTGGTTTTCGTATATAATTCTGTTGGGCACGCGTCTTAATAACACACAGGTAACACGGGGTTGAGACAGTAGTCCCGACTCGACACCAGTATGACGAGTCACGACAGGCGTTCGATACTGACCTACGGAGCGACCCTCGGACTGACCGCCCTTGCCGGCTGCAGCGGGGGCGAAGACGGCGGTGCGGAAACGCCGGAGACGGCTGAAATAGATAGCACTGACACGTCTGGTGGCGGCGACAGCGAGACAGAAACAGATGGCCAGGAAACAGCGGCTTACGAATGGAGCGACGCGACGTGGGACTCTTACTGGTACTCGCTGTACAACATGAGCACGAACATCGCCATGAGCGGGAACGGTGTGCTGTTCCCCCACAACGAGGAGCAACAGCAGGCGTTCGACGAGCGATTCCCAGCGATGCTGGAGGCTGCGAACACGGACAAACCACCGGTGAAGAACCCGAACCTGAACATGGCGGCGTTCACCGAGGGTGACCCATCCTTCACCGAGCAACCGGTCCTCTCAGGTGAGAACGGCCGCCCGGACGCAGCGACACTTGCTTGGGACAAGTCCAAATCATCGGGCGTCGCCAGCCCGTCCTCGGCTGGCTGGACCCACCTCAAGGGCGTCACTTGGGCGAAGAACTTCGAGAACCACTTTGATATTTTGCCGGACAGCCTCGCAGCGGAGTTCCGCTCAGAGGTGCTGTCGACGTTGGCACAGATTGGTATCAACGCGACGCTCATCGGCGGCGGGCCGGAGGGCAACGGCGCGCTGACGAAAGGCGAGAGCATGGAGTTGATTTCCGGGTTCCGACCCGCGAAAGGCAAAGTCGTCGACGACACTGCCCGCCCGAACCATCACTCGGCGATGCTGTGGTTTATGTCGGACATGACCAGCCTCGCCAAGGGTGGCTGGTTCGGCTACGAGAACCCGGAGCCCCTCATTCCCCCGAAGAAGATACAGCAACTCACCGATGGGCTGGCCGAAACAACGATGTCGCTGTTCGCTCCGGCAGATATCGTTGAGATGGGCTCTACACGCGACCTCGGCCAGATGCTCGGAGCGATCGCCTGGTACGGTACCCACGCTGGGAGCGACGAAATGGCCGACCAAGCCGCGTCCTACGCCACCGACCTTGGCGACGCCGTCGAGAGTTCGCTCGCGGGCAACGGCATGGTGGAAAACGGTGCGGCGAACCAGGCCGCGACCCAAGGAGTGGTGGGCCAGGGCCTCGTCTGGGCCTCCGAACTCAATGGTGTCGACTACACCGACATCGCCGGGGATGTGCTTGGATACATGATTGATGAACTCTGGGACGAGGACGCCGGTACGTTCGCGTCAGGGCCGGACGATTCGACCTACGCCATCACGGCCCGTGACGCGGGCGACGTAACCGGCGGCGTTAACGCCGCCGATGCGGTCTTGGGTATGGATATCAAGTCCATCTACGCCCGCTACTTCAACCAGACGTTCAACCGCGGGCGCCTCCAGCGTGCCGAGCGACCGCAGTCCCGGAGTGAGTCAGCTGAACACACGCTACCACTGCCCGCAGAGGCCGGTGGCGAGTTCGGTCAGGCCGCGGTGTACAACGCCGAAATCGAGTACGACACCGAGGCGGACGAATGGACCGTCATCGATCGGTTGTTCGATACCGAGGGCGCGCTGTACCTCGCGAACCAAGACATCTGGATTGGCCAGTGGGGCGGCGAGTTCTACGATGGCCGTGGGATTCCGGGGACGAACGATAGCCCGAAGTGAGGAATGGGCCATCGCTGCCTTTCTGGTAATGTTCAGTTATCCGATTACCGTAGGTAACTATTAGTAACCGGCGCTCCAACGCACTATGTATGAGTGATTCACCCGAGGAGATGGCGGTATGGTGTGCCGGCGAGGACTGGTGTCCGGTCACGTCGACGGCCACACTCATCTGCCGCAAGTGGCATCCCGTCATCGTCCACCGACTGCTGCACAACGGGCCGACAGGGTTCAGCGAACTGGAGGATCACGTCGACGGTGTGTCGAGCAAAGTCCTCTCGGACAGCCTTGAAGACTTACAGGAGAAGGGACTTGTCGAGCGGACAGTCATCAACGACCAGCCGTTCCGCGTCGAGTACTCCCTGACCGAGCGCGGGGCCGACCTGGAACCGATAATCTCGGCGATGGAACAGTGGGGCAAGGCGAATCTCCAGGCGCCCAACGAGTCGGCGGAGGGCCGGTTTTGAGTTCCGCCACCGCCGGGTGGCTCGCCCTTCACGGCCGCCATACCTCGTTACGCTCGGGTGAGCTACCGTTATTGAACCGTCGCTCGTTGCACCTCTCATGACGCGACTCGACCTCCTCGAACTGGACGAGATCCCCGACGAGTACCATTACCTGTTCACAGACGACTACCTCGGGGACAGACACATCTTCCGAGTATGGGCGCACAACCCCGAAATCCTCGAAGCCACGCTGGAGTACCTGAACACGTTGTACGACCAGTTGACCCCCCGCAAGAAGGAACTAGTCATCCTCGCCGTCTCCCGCGCACGCGGGGCCCGGTACGAGTGGCACCAGCACGTCGACATCGCTCGCGACAAGGACGTGACGACCGAGGAGATGCGGGCCATTGGTGGCGGAGATCTTTCGGGCTTTTCCGACGAGGAGTTCGTCCTGCTCCAGTACGCCGAAGCGGTCGCGACCGGCGACGTGACTGATCAGATTCATTCGGCACTCGAAAGAGCATACACGCCGGCAGAGATCGTTGCCATCGGGCTCATCGTGGATTTTTACGTCGGCCTGTGTAACTACGTGGCCGCGGTCGCACTCCCGTTCGAGGGTGGGGGGTTCGTCGGCTGGACGCCCGACGACGAAACTATCGCGACGTTGTTCGCCTGATATTGATGGAGGTGCCAGTCTCCGGAAATCGGTTCGTCGCCCTCGGCATCATTGGGGCCGGAGCGATGGCTGTGGTCTCGGGGCAGCTCCCGCCAGTCAGCGGGTTTCCGATGGCGCAGTTCCTCGCTCACTGGTGGGTGTTTCCCGCGTCAGTCGTTTTTGCGACGGTGGCCCTGTCGTCCGGTGTCTCCGGGGCGCTGTTTTTTAGCCCGTTTTTCATGCTCGTTGTCGGTCTCACACCGTCACAGGCCATTGGCGCTGGCCTCCTGACGGAGGTGTTCGGAATGGGGAACGGTCTGCGCTCCTATGTAAAACAGCAGGTCGTTGACTTCCAGACGGCGAAGTGGCTCCTGCTGGGGTCAGTGCCGGCCATCATCGTCGGCGCGTTCGCGGCCCACTACGTCGATCCGACGATTCTGAAGCTCATATTCGGCGCAGGCTTGCTCCTGCTCGGTGGGTTCCTCGTCTACTACGAGGCCCCCGAAAACTGCGAACCCGGTGAGTGTGAGGGGGAGTACCTGAAAGCGAAAAACACCGGCCGTGGCACGACTACGGTCGAGGCCACGGACGGCGAGACGTTCACCTACGACACCTGCTGGCGGACGCCAGGTGTGGCATTGTCGACGGTCGGCGGATTTATTACCGGCCTCATTAGCGCCGGTCTCCCCGAAATTGTGACGACCCAGCTCATCGTCCGGTGTCGGGTCCCACCACGCGTCGCTGTCGCAACCAGCGTGTTCGTCCTCGGGGTGACCGCTATTGCCGGGGCGCTCGTCCACGCGCTTACGGCGACGCCGGTCTGGTATGTCGTCGCGTGGTCGATTCCCGGTGTGCTTGTCGGCGGCGCTATCGGAACCCGCGTCGGGAAGTACATCCCGAGTGATCTGATGGAAACGGGCCTTGGCGTCGTCTTCGGAATCGTCGGTGCAATCGTCCTCGCACTCGAACTCCTCGTCTAATAATGCGACCGGACACACTCTCAGACACCCACGCCGAACGACTGCGCGCGTGTCCGCCCAGCGCGAAACTCGTCTTCATGACTCTCGCCAACGAGGGAGGACTGACGCGGAAACAATTGGCGACCGAGACGCTGATGCCGCGGCGAACGGTCCGAGGCGCGCTCGATCAGCTGACAGACGCGGGGCTCGTGACTGCACAATCTTGTATATACGACGCCCGAAAACGGGTGTATCAGGTCACGCTTGGTGGACGGAAATCGGAACCATAGCGGTCACATTTGCGTTAGCAGGAAAATACGGTCTCTCGGATGGTTCGACGGGGTCTTACCGCCAATCTTCCAAGGCGAGCGTCGTGGCCGACTGGATCCAGGCGTCTTCGTGGTCTTCGTCGTAGAGTATCACGTCGCCGTCGACCTTCACGGACGTGTACCGGTCGTAATCGTCGGTTGCTGGACCCGTCGTAGGGAATCTGTCGTGGGTATCGCTTGGTTTCGTGGACATCGGGTATGTACCTCGCTTGGTTACGTTTCTAAATACTACCGCCTAACGTATAGTATCTCGCTAACCTATAAGTAATCTACTTCTCGCAAGCGAACCGATACCGCCGCGAGTGCGTTACCTGAACGTGAGATGCAGTTATGCGTTTCCCGGTTCGTTAGTTATGACGTGAACGCCAATGTCTGAGGCTGAAATAGATCTGGCTGCCCCCGAACTGACTCCAGACGACTTCCTGTACATAGACGATCCGTATTTTTCGAGGGACAACGTCGCTATCGTCACCGGTGCTGCCTCCGGTATCGGTCGTGCGACCGCGGTGAGTCTGGCCGCGAACGGCCTCACCGTCGTCGGGGCCGATATCGACGAGGACGGTCTCGAAGCGACCGGCGACCGCATCCAATCGTTTGACGCCGATGGGGCCTTCCACGGTGTCGAAACAGACCTGACCGACGACGACGATGTTGAGGCGGTCGTCGAAGCAGCAGCCGAGGAGGGATCCCTGCGGTTCGTGGCCAACATCGCGGGGATGCAACACATTGCCAGCATCGCTGAGTTCCCGATGGAGAAGTACGACCTCCTGCTGGATATCATGCTCCGGTCACCGTTCAAGATGGCCCAGGCAGCCATGCCGCACATTGAGGACACCGACGACGGCGTCGGTGCGATAGCGAACATGTCCTCGGTTCACGGCCACTACGCGACGAAGGACAAGCCGGCCTACATTACGGCGAAACACGGCCTGACGGGACTGACACGTGCCATCGCTGCCGAGGGCGAGGGGACGCTTCGGGGCTTCTCGGTCAGCGTTGGCTACGTACTCACGCCGCTGATGGTCAATCAAATCGAGGACACAGCCGAGGAACGCGGTCTCTCGAAACGCGAGGTCATCGAGGACGTAATGTTGGGCCAGGCCCGGACGAAAGAGATGATGACACCGGCGGAGGTTGCGAACCTCTTTATATTCGGCTTCTCCAGCCACGCCAAGCATCTCAGCGGCGGGGACCTGCTGTTCGACGGTGGGTACGTGAACACGTATGAGTGATGACACAGCCCCGACACGCGTCGCCATCGCCTGTCAGGGCGGCGGGAGCCACACGGCGTTTACCGCGGGTGTCCTGCAGGAGATACTATCAGAGTGGGACGATGAGAGCTACGACCTCGTCGGCATCAGCGGGACCTCCGGCGGCGCGTTCAACGCTCTTGCGACGTGGTACGGACTCCTCACTGGTGGCCCGGAAGCGGCGGTGGAGTTACTGGACAGTATCTGGGACGATATCACCGTCAGCGGTGCACAGGACCGGTGGATGAACACGCTAGTGACGAACATCTCTCGGATGGACAGTGCCGGATTCGCCATTCCAAGCGTCAGCCCGTCTCAGATTCCGATACCGGAAGTCGGCAAACAGCGCATCAGGACCATTCTCGAACGCCATATCGATTTCGAGGAAATACCTGATATCTGCCAGCGAGACACGCCGGAACTGGTCGTCGGCACCGTCAACGTCAACGCCGGCGTTTTCGAGACATTCGTCAACGAGGACGTGACAGTCGAAGCGGTACTCGCCTCCGCGGCCGTGCCTAACATGTTCGAAGCGGTCAAAATCAACGGCCACTACCACTGGGACGGCCTGTTTTCGCAGAATCCACCGGTGGGCGACCTGATGAATCTCGCGCCCGACCGCAAGCCCGAGGAACTCTGGGTCATCCAAGTCAACCCACAGACGTTCGGAGGCGAGCCGACAACGAGCGAGGTCATCGCAGACCGGCGCAACGAATTGTCGGGCAACATCTCCCTCAATCAGGAACTTGGCTTCATTGACCAGGTCAATGAATGGGTTGAGAACGGGAAGCTCCCTGCTGAAGAGTTCACAAAGACTGATATTCACCGGATTCAGATGGGCAAACAGTACCACTGCTCGACAAAGGTTGACAGAGGTCCTGATTTCATTAACGAATTGCGAGAGTTGGGTACCCGCAGAGCTCGTGAGTTCATAGAAACAAAATAATATTGATTGTAGAGCTGTAACTTCTTTCCTTCATTCTACTCGACATTTCCGCCCGTCTCCGTATTTAAGGCGCGGGGTCGTTTTGTGCCGCGCCTGCCAGCTGGGCGCGCCGGTCGGTGCGCTCGGTGTTGTTCATGTCTTCTGAGGCTCGACACTCCTGGTCAGCGGCGGCTGTCGGCGATGCACAGCAGGCTGAGTACATCGGGTTCCTTCACCGGGAACCGTTCGTAATCGATGCTTACCGGCTTGGATTCGCCGTCGGCGTTCGCGAGGACTACACCTACC
>NZ_JAAOHT010000041.1:0-37309 GCF_011440255.1 Haloarcula sp. JP-Z28
ACGAGGTGACACCGGACCGGCTGACGAACTTCGGGATGGACGCCTACGTTAACACCGGCTGTCCCCGAATCACCACCGACGACGGCCCGCAGTTCAAGAAGCCGATGCTCACGCCCGGCGAGTACGAAATCGCTATCGGCGAGAAACCACTGGACTCCCTGGAGTTCGACACCTTCCACGGCACCTGGTAGCGCCAGTTTTCACCGGTGATAACAAGGGGCATACTGTCTTGTAGCGCGGGCGCTGATACGGTCCATGGCTTCTACAGAGGACGCTGTTATCTATCAGGACGTTTTTGAGGCGAGTCCGGACCCGATTATGATCCACGACGCCGACACCGGAACCGTCGTCCGGGCCAACCAGGCCGCGGGCGCGCTCCTGGGGTGTACTCCAGACGACATCGTCGGGATGCACGTCGGCGAGTTCAGTCCGCCGGGGTTCTCCACGGCGGACGCAAACGACCTGATAGCCGAGGCAGCCACGTCAGGTTCGGCGCAGGTCGAGTGGGTAACGGAGGGACCCGACGGCACGGACCAACTGGTCGAGGTAACGCTCAAGCGAGCCGCTCTCGGCGACGAGACCCGTGTTGTGGCGTTCATTCACGATGTGACCAGCATCCGCGAGCGGGAACGAAAACACGCAGAACAGAGCGAACAGCTCCACACCCTGATGGGGAATCTCCCTGTCGTGGTGTTTACGCTAGACCCGGACGGCGTGTTCACGTATTCAGCCGGGAAGGGGCTGGAAGGGCTCGGAATGGAACCCGGCGACCTCGAAGGGACATCGGTGTTCGAGACGTACAGCGAGTATCCGGACATCATCACCGCCGTCGAGAAGGCCCTCGACGGAGAGGAAGTCCGCGTGACACAGGAAGTCGACGACCTCGTCTTCGAGACGTGGTATCGACCGGTGTTCGACGACAGCGGACAGCTCAAACAGGTCGTCAGTGTAGCTAGAGATATCACCGCCCTCAAACGCCGCGAGGAGCGCGTCGAGGCGCTCAGCGACGCGACGAACGAACTGCTGTACAGCCGCACAGAGACTGCGGCCGCGGACACAGTCACACAGATTGCACAGCGTATCGTCGACCAGCCGCTCGCCGCGATATGGTCCCACGACAGCGGCGACGACACGCTCTATCCAATCGGCGCGACAGCAAAGGCGACCGACTTCGCCGGCGTGGAAACGGCGGCGGATCTCCCGCCGATGGGGCCAGACAGCGACGAGAACCGTATTTTCCACACCAGCGAGCCGACCGTTATCGAGGATTATCAAAAACTGTCGAACCCGTCAGCGCCGGCGATGCCGATGCGGACGCTCCTGTGTCTCCCGCTCGATGACCAGGGGATGCTGTGTATCGGGTCCGAGACCGTGGCGTCGTTCGACGGCGACGAGCGGTTCCTGCTTGAGATTCTTGCGAGTACGGCGGCTGCCGCGCTGGAGCGAATCGAACGCGAGACGCGGCTCAAGTCCAAACAGGCGGAACTGGAGCGCTCAAACGAGGCGCTCCAGCAGTTTGCTTACATCGCGTCGCATGACCTGCAGGAACCCCTCCGGATGGTGTCGAGCTATGTCGACCTGCTGGACAGCGAATACGGTGACGACCTCGACGACGAGGCTGCCGAGTACATGGCCTTCGCCGTCGACGGGGCCCGCCGAATGCAGGAGATGGTCAATGCTTTGCTCCGGTACTCGCGGGTCGAGACAAACTCGGGTGACTTCGAGGAGACAGACCCGGAGGCGGTTCTCGACCGCACGCTGGACGCCCTGCGGATGCGAATAGAGGAGGTTGACGCGACCATCACAGCGGAGTCACTGCCACCCGTCGAAGCCGACCCCAATCAGGTCGGTCAGGTGTTTCAGAATCTGCTGGACAACGCCATTGAGTACGCCGTGGAAGCCGGCATCGAACCACGTATCGAGGTCAGCGCGGACAGAGATGACGACGATGTTGTGTTCACCGTCTCAGACAACGGGCCGGGGATTCCGGCGGCGGACCACGAGGAGGTGTTCGACATTTTCCATCGCGCTGGAGCACACGACACGGACGGAACCGGCATCGGACTGGCCGTCTGCCAGCGAATCGTCCTGCGCCACGACGGGCGTATCTGGGTCGAACCGTCGGACAACGGCGCGATGTTCAAGTTTACGTTGCCCGCGGTGACGGAGGTGAGCGGCGATGACTGAGTCCAGCGAGGGGCGACCGGTAGAGATTCTACTGGCGGAGGACAATCCCGGCGATGTCAAACTGACCGAGAAAGCGCTGGAGAAGGGGAAGGTGCTGAACAATCTGCACGTGGTCAACGACGGCGTCGAGGCGCTATCGTTCCTCCGGCAAGAAGGTGAGTACGACGACGCACCGCGGCCCGACCTGTTGTTGCTCGACCTCAATATGCCACGTAAAGGGGGACAGGAGGTCCTCGAAGAAATGAAGGATGACGAGTCGCTCCGCCGGATTCCAGTCGTCGTGCTGACCAGTTCCGAGGCGGAGGAGGACATCATCGAATCGTATGACCTCCACGCAAACGCCTACCTGACGAAGCCGGTCGACTTCGACGGCTTCGTCGACATCGTGAGTAGCGTCGAGGAATTCTTCCTTACAGTGGTCAAGCGGCCGCCGAAATAGCCATGACGGAGACGATACAGTTCGACGTGCTCCTCGTCGAGGACAACCCGGGTGACGCCCGCCTCGTCGAGCACCAGCTAAATTCGCCGGCTGTAGCGCATTTTGTCGATGACGTGACGATTTCCCACGTCGAGTCACTGGCACCGGTCGACGAACGGTCGGGGGCAGCCTACGACGTGGTACTGCTTGACCTCGGACTCCCCGAGTCAACAGGGCTCGCGACACTCGACCGGGCAACCGAGACAATAGAGGGGGTGCCGATCATCGTCCTCACCGGAATGCAGGACCGGGAGATGGCGGTCGAAGCGATCAACCGGGGCGCACAGGACTACCTGCCGAAAGCGGATCTGGACGGCGACCGGCTTGTGAGAGCGCTCCGGTACGCAGTCGTCAGGAGCCGTCAGCAGCGTGCCATTCAGCGCCAGACCGACCAGATGGACTTCTTCAACAGCATCCTGCAACACGACATCCTCAATGGGATGAACGTCATCCGGGCGCGGGGCGAATTCCTCGAAGAGACGCTCGACAGCGAGGAACGCGAGTACGCGTCGACAATCGTCCAGTGGAGCGACGACCTCATCGAACTCACCGAGAAGGTCCGGTCAGTGCTTGAGACCGTCACCGATGGCGACGGGCGGGACCAGGAGCACCGGGAACTACAGGCCGTCCTCGCGGACGCAGCGGACCGCGCCCGGTCGGTCAGCGACGACTGTACCGTTACGATCGATCAACAGGCGGTCACTGTCGTTGCCGACGAGTTACTCGATGACGTGTTCGGGAACCTCTTTCTCAACGCGGTCGAACACGGCGGCGACGACGTGACTATCGACGTGACGACGACGGTTGCGGACGGTACCGTGACTGTCTGTCTTGCGGACGACGGAGACGGGATTCCGAGTAGTGACGCTCGCCGCATCTTCGAGCGTGGGGAGAAGGGGTCTGAATCCGGTGGGACTGGCTTTGGCCTCTACTTCGTGGACACAATGGTCCGGAGCTACGGCGGCGACATCTGGGTCGAGGACAGCGACCTCGGCGGCGCAGCCTTCTACGTTGAACTCCCGCACGCAACTCTGTAGGGGTGGCCGATTGTCACATTACCATCGGTCGGCCGCATTTCAGCTTCTGAGAAACGGGTCCGAATCTTCAATTCCGGGGAGGTCGAGTCACCTGCTATGGATGATCCGCTGGACGGGAACGAGGGGAGCGATTCGGACGAGCGGGATCGCTATCTCGCGGCTATGCAGGACCTCACTGCGGCGATGGCGGCCAGCGGAACCACCTTTCAGGAGCGTGTCGAGCCGGTCTTGGCCGTCGGTCGAGAGCATTTGGGGTTCCCGAACGGTCACATTGCAGTTGTCTCCGGCGACGAACACAAAGTCGTCGCCAGTAGTGGTCTGCCATCGACGATTTCACCGGGCGTCGAACGCCCACTCTCCGAGACATACTGCAAGCACACGCTCAACGATTCCGGGATTCACATCATCACTAACGCGAGTGAATCAATGGCGGCCGACCCGGCATACAAGGAGGCCGGACTGGAAGCGTACGTCGGCACGACGCTTCGGGCGGACGGGTCGGAATACGGGACGCTGTGTTTCGTCAACGACGATGAGGCGATTTCAGAGTTCTCGGACTGGCAGGAGACGCTGCTCGAGCATCTAACGCAGTGGGTCGAAGCGGAGATTGAACGCGAAATCGCGGTCGATTCACACAAAGAGAGCCAGCGGCTGTTAGAAGCGACGTTCAACTCACCGGAGACGTTCATCGGTATTCTCGACGCCGATGGGACTCTCATCAGAGTAAACGAAACGGCGCTCGGGTTCATCGACGCTGATGCTGCGGACGTTTGCGGGGAGCCGTTCTGTGAAACGCCCTGGTGGAACCACGACGAGGCGGTCGCGGACCGGTGTCGGGAGGCCATCGAGCGGACGAGAGCGGGTGAGACCGTCAGGTTCGAGGCCGAACACGTCGGCGCAGATGGCCAACGTATCTCAACCTCTGTCGTGGCCCGGCCGGTAACGGCCGACGGCAGTGTTCGAAAGATAATCGTCGAGGGGACGGATATCACAGACCTCAAGCGTCGTGAAGAGCAGATGGAGTTTTTCAACAGTATCCTTAGGCACGACATCCTCAACGGGATGACTGTCATCGAAGCGCGCGCCGAGACGCTTGCAGACACGCTCGACGGCGCACAGTCGAACTATGCAGAGACGATTCTGGACTGGAGTCAGGACATCGTCGACCTCACACAGAAGGTCCGGAGCGTCCTGAACACGATGTCGGACGACGGGCTGACAGAGGCAGAGACAATCGCCCTAGGACCGGTCGTCGAAGGGGCAACGAAAAAAGCGGCCTCGATGGACGAGGACTGCACGCTCAGGACAGACATCCATGACGATATCGAGGTCGTGGCTGACGACCTTCTCGACGATGTCGTCGGAAACATCTTGACAAACGCTGTCGAGCACGGCGGCCCAGGTACCACAATTGAGGTGACGACGGAACGTGTCGGGCCGATGGTTCACCTTCATATCGCTGACGACGGGCCCGGGATACCACCCGCAGAGCGTGATGCAATCTTCGAGAAGGGAGAGCGTGGAACCGAATCGACAGGGACCGGGTTCGGACTCTATTTCGTCTCAGTGATGGTCGATAGCTACGGCGGCAACATTTGGGTTGAAGAAAGCGACCCCGGCGGCAGCGACTTCGTCGTTGCGCTCCCGGTGAGATAACTACTGGGCATTTCCAAACGTTTTTGAATGAATCGGGCGTATCTCGGGTAATGCCGACAAAGAGTGCGCTCGCCCAGCAACTCGCCGTTGTCGCCGGGTTTGACAACCCACGGGCCAGTCTCGAACAGTACCGGACACCGCCGGACCTGGCAGCGCATCTGGTCCATACTGCAGACCTTCAGGGCGATATTCAGGGCCAGACTGTCGTCGATCTGGGCTGTGGCACCGGGATGCTGTCGTTGGGTGCAGCGTTGCGGTCACCGGCGCGGGTTGTCGGGCTGGATATCGACCCTGCGCCGTTGTCGACAGCACGCGAAAACGAACGGAAGGTCGGGTCGACGACGCCAGTGTCGTGGGTTCGAGCAGATGCCACCATGGCCCCGCTGGCACCTCCTGTCGAGGAAACCACTGTCGTCATGAATCCGCCCTTTGGCGCACAGTCGGACAACGAACACGCTGACCGACGGTTTCTCGAAACTGCCGCGTCCATCGCGGGCGTTTCGTACTCGATTCACAACGACGGAAGCCAATCGTTTGTCGAATCCTTCACTGACGACAACGGCGGCGAGGTGACCCACGCTTTCGAGACGGAGTTCGACCTGCCGCGACAGTTCGATTTCCACGAATCGGAGCGACAGGTGATTACCGCGGAAGTGTATCGCATCGACTGGACCTAGCTCTGCGCCGCTTGCTGGCGACGCTCCGCGATCTTGACGCGAGTGCCATCTGTCCCTGCGTACAGCCGTGAGCGGTTCCGCTCGAAGGTCAGCCCGCCGATCCGCGTCTGCGTCATATTCGCCGGAAGCGGTGCCTGCCCGACCGTTTCGTTCCCCTGTGTGACGACCACGTCGAATCCGTTCTGCCGGGCCGCGACTGTCACGTTCCGGCCGTCGAGTATCACGTCCGCCGTCGACGGCTCCGAGGTGTATGCCGTCCGGGGCTGGCCGCCCTCGCGCCTGAGTTGGACCCGGTAGACGCTGGAATTGCCGAGTACCGACCAGTCCACCCGGTTTGCGTACACCGATTCGCGCCAGGTCGGCCCGCCGACTGTGACCCGCTCCTGACCGTCGACGGCGAGCTGGCCCGGCTGGATAGCGGCGATCCAGACCTCCCGTTCTGCACTGGCGACGATGACGCCGCTTGCGTTGACGCTCGGGTCCGCTCGTTGCGTCGGCATCCAGATACCGTCGAAGTACGCGTTAGGCACGTTCTCGTCGTAGGTCACTACGTAGTCTCTGACCTCCATGCCGTCTTCGGGGAGCTGGTCCGCCTGCAGGTCGACGACGTTCGTCGGGACGGCAGCGAGACTCAGTGCGCCGAGGACGACGAGCAGAACCATCACTGCGAGTGACGCCGGGCGGCGGTCGAACGATGGGCGAAAACGCCGGTCAGAACCGATGGTCGCCGCAGCGACGACGAGCGCCAGAACGAACACCAGCGCCGTCCCGGCCCAGCGGAACAGCCGAAACCGGCCGCCGCCGAGCGGGATGTACACCGCCCAGAGCCCCTGTGCGACCGCGAACACGAGCGTCGCAAAGAACACCCGCAGCGTGTCGGGGCGTTCGTCCCGACGCCACAGGAGTGCGAGTGCCACGACGACGCCTGCCAGAATGCCGATGGCGTGCCCCTGAATGGCGATGTTGGACCACCACGGCGTCACAAAGCGGGTCTGACCCGAGGCCGTCGACACCGGGTAGCGGAGCGCCGAATACAGGAGGTCGAGCACGCGGTTTCCGAGAAACGCGCCGAGAAACAGCGTCGGCCGTGTCACGAGCGCGAACCCGGCAATGGCAAACACCACGCCGGAAAAGCCCACAATCGGCCCGATAGCGAACACCGCGGAGAACACGCCCACGACGAACATAGTGACGGGAACGACCAGAATCCGGGCGAGCGGGTTCGTCCGCAGCGACGTGAAGGTCTGGACGCCACGCTTGCGGGGGTAGTGGCCCCAGACGTACTCCGCGACTGTCCCGTACACCAGCGTGCCCATGAGGTTCCCCGTGATGTGCCCCTGACTGCCGTGGGTGAACGCCCCGGTGAGCATCCCGAACGGGTAGAAGTACGACCACGTCCGGAACGGCGTGACAAGCGGGTTCCGCGGGTGCCACCACGCGCCCTGCAGGAACAGATACACCGCCAGGACGCCGGCCATCGTCAGCAGCGTCCCCCACGGAACGCCGAGGAAGAGGCGCACCCGTATGCCGTCGCCAGGTCGCGCGGCCGACAGGCGGCGGACGGCAACGAGGACGGCGAGCACCACAATGAGGACGACCGCTTCCTGCCACGGGAGCCACGCGGGCATGGCCGGCGTCGGCAGCGACTGCATCATTCATGCACAGTTCAGGTACGGGACGGCTTATGGATGGCGGCAGGTGTCACTCTCCAGCAGTGACGAACGGGGAGCGGACCGGAATCAGGCAACCGTGCCAGCCAGATACGTCACCTCAAAACAGGGACATACCGACGCTGTACGGCCACGACGTGCCGGCCACTGCAAGCAGGGACAGCGCGCCGCCGGCGAGGGCGACGTTCTTGAGGAACTGCGTCATCTCGTCCTGTACTTGGTCGTCCGGAACCGCCCAGAAGTTGTGCATCATGACGGCGGAGGCGACGAGGAACGTCGCCAGCGCCCCGGCTGCGATGACGGGGTACGCACCGAGGATAACGAGGATACCGCTGACGAGGAGCAGTCCGCCGCTCCCGTAGACCGACGCCACCGGTGCCGGGAGCCCCTTTGCCTCCGCGTAGGGGGCCATCTGCTCAGCGCTCTGGAAGTGGTTCAGGCCCATGAAGGCGAGGACGCCGCCGAACAGGATTCGTCCCAGCAGGAACAGTTCGCCCGCACCAGCGGACTCGAACGCCATCAGGCGCTCACCGCCGGTACAGGAGTGGTTTCGCTACGAGACTGTCGAACCGCGATTGGTAGTTTCATTACGTTACTTGGTTCGTATGCGAACCTATTTGTACGTTCCCGGACAAGGGAGATACCAGGTAGCACCGATGTCATCTGAAGTATTCACCACCGCGGACGAGGAGGAAGAGAGCGGGCCGTGTGCCGTCATCGAATCGCTAGAACAGATCGGGTCGCGCTGGCGGCTGGTCGTGCTCCACGAACTCCAGAACGGTGAACAGCGGTTCAACGAACTCAAACGCGCCACCGACGCTAGCTCTCGCACCCTCTCGCGGGTCCTCGACGACCTCCAGGAGATGGGCTTCGTCGACCGGCGGCTCGAAGAGGACGCCCCCGTCGCAACGTACTACCAGCTCACGCCCAAGGGCGAATCCCTCTGTCCGGTGTTCGCCGAAATCGAGGGCTGGGCCGAGGAGTGGCTGGCTGGTTGCGAGAATTAGGCCGACAACGCAGACTTTTCTATCCCCCGGCCCCATCACGTTACCAATGGGAGTACGGCCACCAGCCGATAACAGTGACGAGCCAGACGTCATCGAGTTCGGTATCGCGGCACTCGACGCCCGCCTGTCGGACGTGGACATCGAGTATCCCGCGACTGCGAGGGAGGTCCGGGACGCCGCCGGACACGTCGCGGTCCCGTTCGACGCGTCGGGTCACTCGATGACGCTCTCCGAGGCGCTCGACGAGACGACCGCTACGGAGTTCGACAACGAGCAGGAGCTACTCAACGACCTCCATCCGATATTCGAACGAAAACGGGAAGCCACCAGAAACAGTATTCTCTCCCAGCTACGCGCGCTGGTCCCGTTCTAAAGGAAACAGTGAAAGTTCCACGGGTCACCTGACCCGTGGTCGTTTACATTACTCGTCGGACTGGTGCGGAGATACCGCCGGCTCTGTCTCTGTGTCGCTATCTTCGATGCCCTCCGCGCCGCTGACCTGCTGGTCGTCAAACACGTCCGCCGGCTGACTGTGGCTCTCATGTGTGAGCTGGACAGCGATGTCCTCCAGCCGGCGCGTCTGCTCGCGGTTCACCGCCACGAGCATATCCGACAGGACGCCGAACATGAGGAGTTGGATTCCCAGCAGAATAGCAAAGGAGCCCACAACCGCAATCACCTCGTGTGAGATGCTGTTGACAACCCAGTCGTAGGCCACGTACGCGCCAAGCAGAAACCCGACCACAGTGCTCCCGAGACCAACGCTCCCGAAGTAAAACAGCGGATTGTTTGTCTTTGCCATCTGGTACAGCGTCAGGATGATCGTCGCGCCGTCCCGGAACGGGCGAAGGTTCGTGTCGGACTCGTCCGGGCGGGGCTGATAGGTGATCGGCACCACCGCCGTCGAGATGTTGTGTTTGACACACTCGACGGCCATCTCCGTCTCGATACCGAAGCCCGAGGCCGTCAGCGAACTCCGCTGGAAGGACTGACGCGTGAACGCGCGATAGCCCGAGAGAATATCGGTGAGGTCTCGTCCGTGGATCGTTTCGAAGGCACTGTTGATGATACGGTTGCCAACCTGATTCAGTTTCGTCATCGCTCCGGGTCGCATATCCGCAAACCGGTTTCCGATGACGTGGTCGGCCTGGCCCGACAACAGCGGTTCGAGTAGTCTGTCCGCCTCGTCGGGTCGGTAGGTCTCGTCGCCGTCGGCCATCAGGACGTACGGCTGCTCGATGTGGCGCGTCACCGCCTCCCTGACAGCCTGTCCCTTCCCCGAGCCGGACTGTTCGACGACTTGTGCGCCGGCCGATTCGGCGCGGTCCTGTGTCCCGTCAGTCGAGCCGCCGTCAATGACGAGGATGTTGTCGAAGCCCTGCTCACGAAACCCGGACACGACCGACTTGATGGTCTCTGCCTCGTTGAATGTCGGCAACAGTATACAGACGTCGTCTCGGTCGGCCATTGACTCAACGTCATCCACGCGAAGGCAAATAAATGCGGGTCTGACCTCAGTCGTCGCGCTGCTCGCTCATGTGTTCCCAGACCTCCGCGCAGCCACAGCCGTCTTCGATATCTGCCAGGTGCTCGTCTTCCTCGGTCTGGGATGTCGCAGTCATGTTACTCACTCTGCGAGTAACTACTCGCCGCCACCCACTAATAGATTTGGGCGCCGGGCGACGCGTTTTACATCCCGTGCCACACATGGGCGTGTATGAGCGACCCTGCGGACGTGTTCGACCTGGTTGGGCTGACCGAATACGAGGCGACGGCGCTGGAACAGTTGCTCTCGCTGGGCCGAACGACAGCCCCGAATCTCGCGGAAGCCAGCGGCATCCCCAAGGCCCGCGTCTACGGCGTGCTGGAGTCGCTGTCCGACCGCGGCTTCATCAAGGTGATACCCGGCCGCCCCAAGGAGTACCAGCCGAAATCTCCCAGCGACATCCTCGACCGGGCCGTCGAAAACCGCAGGCAGTCATACGAATCGTTCGCCGCGAACATGGACTCCTACCGCGACGCCTTCCTCGCCGAGTACGAGCCGCGGTTCGAACGCGCTAACGAGGACATCTCACCGACGGCCGAACTGTTCCACGTCGTCGACGTCGGCGAACCGAGCGAACGCGAGACCAGACGGCTGTACGACGACGCCGATGAAACGCTTCGGGTTATTACCAATAGCTTCGCCTACCTCGACAACGTCGAGCGCGCACTGGCGGAGACACTCGACCGCGGGGTCGAAGTTTACGTTCTCTTCTTGCACCCCGATGCACTCCCACCGGAGAAAGCTGCTGTTCAGGCTGACATCGTTGACCGCCTGACGGCGGAATATCCCGCCATCGACCTGCAGTTCAGCACAGAGAAGCTCCCCTGGCGCGGCACGCTCGTCGACCCAAGTATGGATTACGACAGCGGCGAGGCGATTCTGCTGGTCGAGGAGCCGGACGTTCCCAACCATATGCGCCAGGCCGCAATTACGGACAACGGGTCGTTCGTCGCTGGGATGAAACGCTACTTCGATCTAGTCTGGGAGTATGAGAGTGTCCAGCGGTCGAACTGAAATTACCCAACAATATCGTCGTACAGTGCGCTGTACTGCTGTGCGACGGTCCTGATCGTGTATTTTTTTTCAACTAAGTTCCGTCCTGTCTGTGCCAGCGCCTCCCGACGTGATTCGTCCGACAACAGCACCTCCAGACAGCCGGTGAGGCCGTCGACGTTGTCGACCTCATGATACAGCGTGGCGCCGTCGTACAGTTCTCTGAACGTCTCAATATTCGATAGCACCGTCGCGGTCTCCGCGGCCAGTGCCTCAGCGACAGCTGAGCAAAACCCCTCCCAGCGGGACGGC
Source organism: Haloarcula sp. JP-Z28 (assembly GCF_011440255.1). Taxonomy (NCBI): domain Archaea; kingdom Methanobacteriati; phylum Methanobacteriota; class Halobacteria; order Halobacteriales; family Haloarculaceae; genus Haloarcula; species Haloarcula sp. JP-Z28. The sequence goes on from NZ_JAAOHT010000041.1 coordinate 11,564, forward strand.
ATTGCGAAGGCATCAACGGCCTTCGCCATAGCGTAGACGGCCCGGCGCTCGACCAGACCAGCAAAATAAACCCGCGATGTAATGCCAAGTGTCTCGGCAAGCGATTCAAGCCGTGGTCGTTCGGGTCCGTCGCCACAGATAACGAGTTCGACCGGTCGGTCGGTTCGCCTGTTCAGTTGGGCGACGGCCCGAATCAACGTGTCCTGTGCCTTTTGTTCATAAAGCATGGCCGCGTTGCCGACGAGGAAAGCGTTGTCTGAGGGGGTGATGTCATCTGGTAGCGCAGGTGCAGTCTCGTCGATTCGGTCCATATGGACTCCGTTTGGGATTCGTCGAACTCTTCGTTTGGGTAGTATCGCTCGCTCCCAGAGAGTGAATGACTGATAGACGCTGTCGGAGATACAGACTACACGACTGGCAAGCGGGTTGGTGACGCCATTGGCTATCCGACCCTTTCTGGTGAACCCGTCGCGGGTGTTCCCCTCGCGAGAGACGACCGGTACGTCGACGCGTCGCGCAATGACCTTCGCGAATGCCCCAGAGTGGTTGTGGTGGGCTTGGATAAGGTCGTACTCCGAGAGGATGTCGGTAGCACGGCGGTACGTCGCCGGATCGATACCGAGCGCTGAATCCGGCGCGTCAAGGGACCGAACGTCCAGTAGCTCCTCGCCAGCAAACGGTCCTGAATCGAACCAGGTCAGGATGTCGACGGTATGATCGGTGTGCCGTGTTACCGCCGTCGCAATCTCCGCCGGGATGCTCCCTTCCCCGACCGCGTTCACGACGAAACAGATGTCCAACGAAACCACGATGGTCCATCTTCGCTGAGACCGGACAAAACGGTTGTGACCTCAGGCGTAGCCCAGATCTTCGAGGCGCTCCATCACTGGGTCCGAGACATCGATGTCGTCGGCATCCTCCAGATATTCGAGATCATCGACTAGTTCGTCCATCCGGTTACGGGGAGCTTCAAGCAAGGCTGTCCCGGATTCGACGAAACTCCCGTCGAAGTCCTCATACCCGTAATAGTTCTCGGCCGCAGCGATGCCATACAGCTCCCGGTCATACGTCGAGAACTCGTCGGCTTTCCCGGCGGCCTCTAGCTTTTGTTCACGCCACATGTTTAGACCAAGATACTCAGTCAGCTGCGGTTCGTGATCTACCGGTGACCGGAGGTCTCGGCCACGACCCTCGTACCTGTCGTCCTCAACGCCAACCATCCCCAGTATCGTTCGGTGAACATCAATCAGGCTGACAATCTCCTCACGTGTCTCCCCATCGTCCATCCCCCATATTGACAGTGGAACATGGGTCAGCTCCTGATATAGGCCCAGCCCGTGGCCCCATATCCCGTTTTCACCGAGGTTCTCTCCGTGGTCGGCCAGTGTGATCACATAGTCAAACTCATCACGGAGTTCCGAAAATATAGCCTCGTACTTCTCGGAGAGATACCGTACCGAGTCGTCGTAGGCCTGTCTGATGGTTTCAGCGTATGTTTCGTCGATTGGTTCCTCTTGGACAGACTCGGCAAAGCCAGGCATCTCATCGAACTCCACTGTTCGGTACTCCTCGGGTGGCCTGTACGGTCCATGAGCTTCCATTAGATTCATAAAAAGGAAGACATCGTCTGCGAAGTCTGTCCCTCGAACATATGAAAGCCCCTCCTGTGCTCCGGAGTCGGACACCGTATGGGTCCGGTATTTGATTTCTAGCCCGTGTTTAAGACTGGGGATTGTGTCACAGTCGCCCGAAAGACACGACCACAGCGCCTTCAAATAGCGCTTTGGGCCCTCATCGCGGTGTTCCCGAATGAACGCGTTCCACTCGAAGATGTTGTCGGTCGCATTGGCGTGTTTGGAGTTCCAAGAGCCGCTGTAGCTGTCGAATCCCCAGTCCCAGCCAAACTGCCGTGAAATCTGGACGTTCGCACTGAAGGCGTGGGTTTCCAGTCCCTCGCCCTGAAGTCGGCGGGCAAGCGGGGGACTGGGCGCGGTGAACTGGTGGGAATTGGCGTTTGTTCCCGTTTCACTCGGGTAAAGGCCAGTGAACAACGAGGCGTGTGATGGGACGGTGTAATGACTCGGTGCATAGGCGTTCTCGAAGTTGGTTCCCGGAAGCCACTGGAAGTGTTTGTCGAAGGCGTCTTTCCGGAGCGTATCCAGCACAATCAGGGCGACGCTGGTCATATCTAATCGGAATCACGTCGTCGGTATAAATCTCACTACGATAGATTACATGTACCCGAGGTCTTCGAGTTGTGATGTCACTGTGTCGTTCCCCTTTATGCTGAGAGAATCGCTACTTGGGCCGCTGTGATCTCGGTGACGAAGTTCCGCCTCAATTGCTCCTCGAACATCGAGAACGCTATCTATCCCCTCAACGAGACGCGGTGACGTGCCTGCCACCATCGCCTCGTGGGTGTGGACACCGTTCTGAAGCCCATGATCGCTCACGAGGAGGAGCTCATCGTCCTCGCGTAAGTCGCTGGCCACCTCGCCGACAAAATCATCGAGTTCACTGTAGGCCTGCATCTGGAGGTTAGGCTGGTCGTAGGTAACGTGTCCGATAAGATCAAGTCCGCTCGTGTAAGCGAATATGAGGCTCTCTCGACCACCTCGGAGTGCTCTTCGTGCTCGGGCGATCCGAACCATCGACATCTCCAGACATTGTTCATAAAACGCTGCCGGGTCGGATGATGTATGGCCACCCTGAGCGCTTCCGTCACGTTCGAACAGGTCTCCGAGGTTCCGCCGAAGGCTGTGTTCTCGGTCCTCATTTTCGGGATCGACGACGTAATTCGGGATGCCAATGGTCGCCGCTTCACGCCCGTCGAATACCGTCGAGATCCCTTCTTTTTCGTAGTAGGTCGATGGAACACGAAACGCGTCTTCACCGGTATTGTTGAGCAGCCACGCACCAATGCTGGTTTGAATCCCGTCAGGCAGCAGATAGCTCGCGGCCGCACTCCCGTACCGTAGCAAGGGATTCTCCCATGCGACACCGTCTTCCAGTTTGAGCCCGTGTTCTTTGGGAGCAAGCCCAGTGATAATCGTTGGCCACAGTTCGTGGGTACTCGGCTTCCCCTCAACACTGTTTATTGTCTCTATGGACTGATAGGTATCGAGCGTGAGGTTTGGATGGTTCGCAGGGTCTACCAACTCCGGGTCCAGCGCGTCGATACCAAGAACGACCAGCACCATGATTGTCTCAACTCGGCTACGTGCCCATTTAACACTTTATTTACTCTGGCTATTCAGCATACCCCAAGGCCTCCAAGCGGTCTTTGACCGTCCCGTTGTCTACCGACTCAGGCTGAGAGGGTCCAAACTCGACCCATGGGACAGCCGTCAATGGTCTGATTCCCACCTTGCAAGGGTGTTCGTACATTGTGGCCTCTGTGAGTCGTCCAAACACTTCACCGTGGTCGGCAGTGACAACGACACTGTGACCGTCTGCGACCCACGACTCGATGGCTGGAAGCAACGTCCGCCAGATGCTCCGAACTGATGCGCGGTAGGCATTGTAGGCTCTTTCAACATCGATCTTTCCGCGGGCCATCGCAACTTGCATTCCAGCTATCTCCTCGTCACCATCCGTCCACGGACCGAGGTCGGGGTATGCGAGTTCCCAATTATCTTCGATCCGGGCGACGTAGGGCCAGTGAGGTTGCTGGAGGTGCGCGATGACAGGTGGTCCGTCCCCGCTGACGTGTTCGGTAACTCTATCGAGAACTGGTTCAGGCAGCACGGTCTGGCGGCGCTCATCCCAGTGGCTCTGCCAGAAGTGTTCGAGTGAGTCAGCCTCAAATTCGAACTTTTTGTACTGCGGATTAGCAGTCAAAACTGTCTTGTCAGCAAACAGGTTCCGATCTCTAGCAGCTGCGAGCCAGTCTGGGGTACAGCTGGCTGGTGTGGTGACTTCTTGGACAGGCCAATCGACGGCGTCCCGACAGGTGTCAAGCCGACAGGCGTCAAGAATGATCAAGATGTCCCAGTCGTCCTCAGCGATTCGCTGGTGCTGATCAGCGCCGACCGTCGAGGTGGCATGCTGGAGCAACCATTTCCTGAGCCGGTATGAAAGCTGCTCGCTCGCGCTGGTTTCTGCCGTCGGGCTCTCTGGCATATATTCGGCTCTCTCACAATGCGTGATAAATCGTCCTTCTCCGGCTGGAACCGGAATATAAATTACCGGAGGAGAAATCAACAAATAGTACACTACATGTCGACGCCGAATATCGTCTGGATAACTCTCGACAGCCTCCGATCAGATCACACGACAATCGGGGGATACGAGCGCGACACGACCCCGGAGATGGCCGACATAGCTGATTCTGGCCACGGGTTCGATACGTGCATCGCCCACGGTAAATCCACACTACCCTCCACTGGCGCAATCTTAACTGGCTACGCTCCGACCCACACGAATATCGGCATCGAAGGGAACGCAGTTCCAGACGGTATTACTACAGTCGCGGAGCGCTTCCGCGACGCTGGCTACCGGACGGCCTGCCTGTCGCGCAACTCCTATCTGAGCTCGGCGACCAATCTGGACCGCGGCTTCGATCGGTTTCAGTGGCTCGCGTCCTCTACAATTCATCAGGTCGGTGCAAAGACCCTTGCTTCATATCTCTGGAACATTCGGAGCCACTCTGCCGGGCTGACGACGGACACGTCGAAACACGCGTCGCCACTGCTGATGAACGGCGTCGCAAAGCAATGGCTGAGAGACTTCGAATCCGAGTCCAAGCCCTTCTTTTTTTATCTTCATTATAATGAACCCCATCGGCCCTATTATCCACCGGGAAAATATCTCAATACCTTCGCTGATGATCTTGAAATGTCCGGACGTGAGGCCGCCGAACTTGCGCTCGATATCCACTATGATCTCGACGAAATTGTCGCAAACGGCTGCGAGTTGACCGACGATGAGTGGGCCGCTCTGCGTGCGATGTACGACTCTGAGATTGCCTACACGGATGAGATGGTTGGTCAACTCGTCTCGAAGTTGCAGTCGCTCAATCTCGGCAACACCATCGTTGTGATTACGGGCGACCATGGCGAACTGTTCGGCGAGTGGGACTTGCTTTCGCACAGTTACGTCCTGAACGATGCCGTTACTCGCGTTCCGCTCGTTATCGACGGACTCAACGATCCGTTAGCCGTCGACGACGATGATATCATCCAGCATAGCGACGTAATGCGGACGCTACTCGAAGTCGCCGGCGTGGACGGTTCGGATACCATCGGGGTCGACCTCCGTGAAGAGAGTCGTGAGTTCGCCGTTTCCCAGCGGGGCCCGAACACATACGAAGAACTGCTCACACACAACGCTGACTTTGATTATTCGGCGCTCCATACCGAGACGCTGAGCGCACTCCGGACAGAGGAGTGGCGCTATCAGGAGAGCGCGGAGGGTGCAGAGCTGTTCGACTTGGCCGACGAGGAAACCGATGTGCGCGAGACACACCCTGAGGTGGCCGAGTCACTACAGTCCGATTTAGCAGACTGGATCGGGGCGAACGGCCAGCCGGTATCGAGGGGACAGCAAGAGGAGTTCTCCGGCGCGGTTCAGCGCCAGCTCCGGGACCTAGGATACATGGAATGAAGCTTGGGAAAACCGCCTTCTCGCACTTTGTCTCACAGGTCGTCGTCACGCTGGCTGGCTTCGCTGCAACATGGCTCATCGCTGTCGTTCTGGGTGCAGACGGTCTTGGACGGTATTCTGTTATCGTCTCGCTGGGCTTCTTTTGGCTGGTGATTCCGGGTAACGCTGTTGCGAACGCGATAAAAAAGCGGATTAGCGAGGGTGACAGCCCCGCCGGTTTCATCGGTGGCGGTATCCTGCTCAACGCGGTTACGACCGCTGTGCTCGGCGTCCTCATCTTGGCGGCCGGCGAACTCCTTGGTGGGATTGTCTCCCGTAACCGCGAGCTCATGCGGGTCCTCATCGATTACGACGTGGAGATCGTGGTGATGTTGGCCGCGGCAGTAGCATACCGGACGACACAGGGAAGCTTGCAGGGACAGAAACGAGTTGCCACGACGGGTTGGCTCAAGGCCGGCGAGCGCGTGACGCGGACCGCTCTACAGGTCGGGGCGCTTCTGGCGGCGATGGGCGTTGCCGGTATCGCGCTGGGCCACGCCTCATCCCTAGCCATTGCTGCTGGGGTCGCTTTCCTGCTGAGCGAACGGCGGCCGGCGCTGCCCACCGTCGACCAACTCCGGAGCCTCGTCGACTACGCCAAGTACGCGTGGATGGGAGCGCTCCGAGGCCGGGTCTTCGGCTGGCTCGACACCATCTTTCTCTCGTTTTTTGTCAGTGCATCTCTCATCGGTATCTACGAGGCGGCGTGGGGCATCGCATCGATGCTCGCGATCGCGAGTGCTTCCATCAGCCAGACTCTTTTTCCTGAGGTCAGCGACCTGAGTACGGCGGACGGCTACGACCGTATTGTTCACTACCTCGACGAGGCGCTGGCGTTCAGCAGTATCCTCGTCATTCCGGGACTCGTCGGCGCGGCCGTCATCGGCGACCGGGTCCTTCGGTTCTACCGCCCGGAGTTTGACCAAGGTGCGACAGTATTACTCATCCTCATTGCGGCCTATCTTGCCGACGCGTTCGCATCCCAGTTTACAAACGTCATCAACGGGGTCGACAGGCCCGACGCAGCATTCCGTGTCAACATGGTTTTTATTGTCTCTAACGCGATCTTGAATGCAGTTCTCATCTGGCAACTCAGCTGGACAGGTGCGGCCATCGCCACCGCGCTGTCGTCACTACTTCGGGCGCTGATCGGGTACTGGGTCCTCGGGAACATCGTCGGATCCATCCGCATTCCGTACCAGACACTCGGCACCCAGGTCGCCGCTGCCACGGTGATGGCCGCTGCAGTCTCCCCTGTCGCCATGCTGATGCCTCCGGGTCGGTTGGGGACGCTGCTGCTCGCTGGCTTCGGCGGGGTCGTCTACGCTGTCGTCCTTGTAATCATTTCAGCGCGGGTCCGTGCGAAGGCCCGATTGGTTATGCCGGAAACGACACTATAGCAATCCTTAATTGTGCCACTGGCGGACGCAGTAGCATGAACAACGTCCTCCTCGTTACTATCGATTCGCTACGAGCGGACCACGTGGGGTACCACGGATACGAGCGAAATACTACGCCACAGATTGACGCTTACGCGGAAGAAAGCAGCACGTTTCTGAACGCCTTCTCTCATGTCGGTGGCACCCGCTTTTCATTTCCCGGCATCCTCTCGGGCGTGACGCCGATGATGTACGGCGGTCACGAACGGATTTCCGAGGAACAGACACTCATCTCGGAGGTATTCAACGACGCCGGCTACCGCACCGGCGGGTTTCACTCGAATCTCTACGTCTCTGGGAAGTTCGGCTACGACCGGGGGTGGGACGAGTTCTACGACTCGGCGCCCGATGAGTCGGCGACCTCGAAGCTCCGTAAGTGGGCCAAGACGAACCTCGATGGCACACTGCTCTCCCTCCTGCGGCGGGGCTACGACTTCCTTGAGTCTTCACAGGGTATCAATGTCGGGTCCTATCACGTCCCGGCCGACGAAATCACAGACCGAGCGATCCAGTTCATCGAGGAGAGCGACGATGAGACGCCGACGTTCGTTTGGGCACACTACATGGACGTCCACCATCCGTTCCTCCCACCCGAGGAATACCAGCGGAAGTTCCGGGATGAGCCAGTGTCCGACGACGAATCGATCCAACTTCGTCGCAAGTATATCGAGGAGCCCGAGGCAGTGACTCCGGAAGAGCACCAGACGTTCATCGACCTCTACGATGCGGAGATACGGTTCAACGACGCGGAGGTCGGTCGTCTCATGGACGCCGTCAAGTCAACGTGGGGAGACGACTACGTGATGGCGCTGACCGCGGACCACGGCGACCACTTCCTCGAACACGGTTACTTCGGCGGCGCCCGCCTCCTTGATGTGAAAAACCACGTCCCGCTCTTGATTAACGGCTGGGACGATACGGGAAGCTACAACGAGCTAGTCGGGCTGACCGACCTGCCCTGCACGCTCGTCGACACCGCCGGGCTCGATATTCCAAACAACTGGTTTGGACAGAGCCTCCGGCGACTCGCCTTCGACGGGGAGTGGGACCGCAACGAGATTCTGGGCGGCTACCGCGATAGCGACGGTTACGAACACCTCCGCATACGAGAGCCCGAGTGGAAGCTCATTGCCCACGAGGACGACGAGGATGACGAGCTATACGACCTGACAGCGGATCCTGAAGAGCAGGTGAACGTCATCGAGGATCATCCATCTCGGGAACGGCGGCTGCGCAAACAGCTCGATGACCACCGGCAACTCGTTCGAGCAACGGAGGCTGACGATGTCGAGCGCCCGGATATGGATGAGGATGTCAAGGAACGGCTCCGACGGCTGGGTTACGACGAGTAGCCGGCGACGGAACGAAGAATACCGCGGTATCGCTCACAGGCCGCGTCGAAACTGTACTCGCGTTCGATCAGGGTGCGTCCGTTCTCGCTGATTGCTGCCAGATCGTTCCTGTCGAGAATCCGCTCGATACCCGCCGCCAGTGCCGTGGATTCGCGCGAATCGATGGTGAAACCGGTCTCCTCGTCCCTGACCACGTCCGGGACACCTGAGACCGGACTGGCATATACTGGCGTTCCGCAAGCCAGCGCCTCCAGAATAGTCGTCGGGAGCCCTTCGGTCGGCTGGGAGGGCAGTATCAGGAGTTCGAGGTCATTCAGGGCGTGTGGGACCTTATCGTGGTCTACCCAGCCGGTCAGTTCCACGTGACCGGCCTCGATATCTGCGGCGAGGTCTTCTTCCAGCCACTCTCGGAGGTCGCCGTCCCCAACGAACCGGAAGGTGATGTCGTCGGGGAGTTGTGTGGCAACTGCAGCCAGTTCCCGGACACCTTTTTCTTCGTCGAGCCGTCCGAGGAACCCGACGACGCGGTCGCGGTCAGCGTAGGGTCGCTGGACGCAGAATTCGTTCGTCCGGACGTAGCGCGCCCCTGTCGGATACACGCTCGGAGATTCCGGATGCAGGTCCAGTTGGCGAGCCATCTCGGGCGTGTAGGTGATGACGCCGTGTGCCACGGCGAAGCCGGCTCGTTCGAGTGCACGGACGGCCCCAGCAAGGACAGCCGCCACTTGATCAGGCAACTGCTGTTCCCAGTTCAACCGGAGCGTCAGCGGCACGTCGCCGCGGGGTTCGATGAGGACGGTCTTCCCCAGCAACCGAGTCACGACAATGGGTAGTAAGTACGACGTTGCGCCGAAAAACAGGACCACGTCCTCGTCCCGGCCAGCGATGATGCGACACATCCGGAGCTGGTTCAGCAGAAACCGGAACGCGGCGATGACAACGGAGTCACCCGCACCTTTCTGCGTGAGTTCGACGAGTTCGTGCCGGTCGCGGATGTCGGAATCAGCTGGCAGATCAGCTGTCACGAGCGCAACCGATGTGATCGCAGAGAGGATATCCAGCAGGCTCCGCGTGGCGTTCTCGCCGGCCGCGGCAAGCGGATGCGTGACGACACAGACGTTCGGCAGGTCCGCTTCCTGTGTTTCCGTTTCACGCTCTTGATGACGTGTTGGTTCCGTCATCTGTTACCCCCAGACAGTCATGCCGTACAAGTAGCCAAAGCCAACGAAGGCGGTGAGGGCAAACAGGAACACGAACTGTAACAGGCCGGCCACAGAGGGAGCGCGGACGAGGCCCCAGATCCTTTCGGGGGCAAACCGGAACAGGAGGTCGCTGAGGAAATCGGACTCCTCGCCGGTCGATTCCGGGACAAACACCTCCATGCCGCGCTTCGAGTACCCCTGCCAGAACGCCCGGTCTAACAGCCAGCCGGGATCAGTCCGGTAGTCGAATATCTTGTGCGCGACAAGGGCCTCCGGGGTGTAGTACACCCCTTCGTCGTATTCAGTTCGTAGGCGCGCACAGAGTTCCGTCTCGCCGCCCTGCAGGTTCTTTTCACCCTGTCGACCGCCGATGTCATCGTCGAAGCCGCCCAGTTCGAGAAACACGTCCCGGTCGAAGGAGATGTTCGAGCCGAAGGTGTTGCGAACGACGCCGGGTTCGTCGGGGTCGCCGTTCGGTCCGAACCCGCGGTGGGTGACACCGATGAGCCAGTAGAACTCCGCGGGGAGAAAGCTGGGTTTGCCGGCGACCCACGCCGGCGTCATTCGGCCGCCGACCGCGAGCGCGTCCTGCTGTTCGTAGGCATCGACTAGCGCCGCGACCCACTCCTCGTCAGCGATCGCGTCGTCGTCGATGAACGCGACAACGTCTCCGGTAGCGACCTCGGCCCCGTTGTTCCGACTCTCTAGCAGTCCGACGTTTGCATCGTTACAGTGCGTCAGGACATCGTCTCGGTTGCCGAAGTCAGATTGGTACTGCTTGTGCACGTCCCGGTTCCCATCTGAGACCAGTACGAGTTCCACGTCGTCGTAGGTCTGGGCTAAGACGCTCTCGGCCGCCGCTCGACAGTCGTCATATCGCTCCATCGTGTGCGTACAGAGCACGACCGAGACTCGCATGGTCGGTGGTGTGCCACCGGTGCTGTTAGGCGTTTCCATCCTGCGCTCGCATAGAGGTCAAAAGGCTTATGCGCGCCTTGGCAGTTTTTCCGTGCAATGAGTCAATCACGGGGCTATCTTGACGACAACCCCGAACTCGAGTCCGCCCTGGAGTGGGCCGAGCGCTGGTACCACGTTCCGGTCCTCCTGGTACTGCTCGGGTTCATGCTGTGGAATCGCGTACGGAGTTGGGAGAACTTCATTGTTGACGGCAAGGTACTCTTCAGCGGAAACGACGCCTGGTATCACTACCGGTCGACCCAGTACGTCGTTAACAACTGGCCCGCGACGATGCCGTTTGATCCCTGGACGTATTTCCCATACGGAACCAGCACGGGGCAGTTCGGAACGCTGCTCGATCAGATCGTCGCGACAGTTGCCCTGATTATCGGTCTGGGTTCGCCCAGTGAGCAGACTGTTGCGATGACACTCCTGTTTGCTCCAGCCGTGCTCGGGACGCTCGTTGCGGTTCCGACATACCTTGTCGGACGGCGACTCGGCGGCCGCCTCGGCGGCGTAACTGCGGTTACTGTGATGGCATTCTCGACGGGGGGGCTCCTACAGCGGAGCCGCGTCGGGTTCTCTGACCACCACGTCGCTGAAGCGCTCTTCCAGATTCTCGGTGTCCTCGGTGTCATGGTGGCTGTCAGCGTCGCCGCGCGGGACAAGCCGATCTATGAGCAGTTTATCGAACGAGATATAGACGCACTCCGGGATACCATCAGTTGGTCCATGCTGGCCGGTGTGGCAATTGCGATGTATCTCTGGGTCTGGCCGCCGGGTGTGCTCCTTCTCGGGATACTCGGTGTCTTCTTCCTGCTCCGACTGTGTCTTGAGTACGTTCACGACAGTAGCCCGGAACACACGGCCATCGCGGGCGCAATCACGATGGTGACTGCCGCTGTGGTGAGTGCATCGAGGATCAACGTTCTGGAAATTACAGCAACCGCTCAGTCGCTGCTACAGCCGGGGCTGGCGTTGGCCGTTGGCTTCGGTTGTGTGTTCATGGCGTGGCTAGCTCGATTCATGGAGCAGCGAGAGTACGGCCAGTACGTGTATCCGGCGACCGTGTTCGGAATCCTCGCGTTCGGGGCCGTTCTGATGGCAGTATTGACCCCTGACCTGTGGAGCTTCTTCACAAACAACGTGATGCGGATAATCGGACTCACAACCAGCGAAACGGCCAACACCGTCGGCGAAGCCTCGCCACTGCGGAACGCTGGCGTCTTGTTTGACCGGCACGGGTTCGCTGTCATCGTGGCGGGAATCGGCGGCCTCATCCTGCTCGGAAAACAGTTCCTCTCCGACGACGCGCCTGCGGAAGAGATGCTCGTCGTAGTCTGGGCGGTATTCATTCTGCTGGCCACGTTCACCCAGCGACGGTTCGCCTACTATCTCGTTGCACCGATTGCAGTGCTATCGGGAATGGTTGTCGGCCGATTCATCCGCTGGTTCGATTTCAGTGCCGACGATGGTATCGAGTACTATCAGGTCATGACAATTCTCACGGTACTTCTCGTCATCGTCGTCCCGCTGTTTGCGTTCGGCACGACGCCGGTTGAAGCCGGTTCGACCGGTCCCGGGCCGAGTATTCAGGGCTGGGACGAGAGCCTGCAGTGGATGGAAGGCAACACACCTGCAGAGGGAGCCTACGGCTCCGGCGGTGACGCGACACTCGAGCACTACGGCACCTATGAGCGACAAGAAGACTTCGACTACCAAGAGGGACAGTATGGTGTTCTGTCGTGGTGGGACTACGGGCACTGGATTACCACCAGAGCAGAGCGCGTGCCGAACGCGAACCCGTTCCAGCAGGGAACTGAGACAGTCGCCCCGTTCCTCGTCGCACAGAATGAAACGCAGGCGAACAACATCCTTGACAGTACAGATGAGGATGACGCGAAGACGCGGTACATCGCCGTCGACTGGAAGATGGCTGAAACCAACGGCAACCTCAATGGCAAGTTCTTCGCGCCAGCGACCTTCGCTGATGGCGTGGAGCCGGGTGACTACTACAGCCGAATGTACATCCAGTCGCAGGACGGTGCCAGACAGATAACGTTCCAGCAACAGGCCTACTACGAGACGATGACCGCTCGGCTGTACCGGTTCCACGGCAGCGCCGCAGAGCCACAACCAATTGTCGTTGACTGGGAGAACAAGCAGACACGCCAGGGTGCCCAGTATCGCGGTGCGCCGACCAACGAGCAGGAACCAGAGGGCCAGCGACAGGGACAGATCGTCCGCCAGTTCGAGAGCATGGAACAGGCCCGTCAGTACGTCGAAGAAGACGCGACCGCACAGATCGGTGGGTTCGGCGACAACCCATCTGAACGGGTTTCAGCAATGGAGCACTACCGCCTAGTCGGTTCCAGTGAGACTGAGGCGTTCCCGAACAACCCGCGGTATCAGTCCTCCGCCTGGGCAAAGATATTCGAGCGCGTCCCAGGGGCAACGATTGAAGGGACCGGACCGGCGAACGCGACAGTCCGGGCCGCCGTCCAGATGCGCAACCCGGCCACGAACAAGACGTTCGTCTACCGCCAGCGGACCCAGACAGATCAGAACGGGAACTTCGAGATGACCGTTCCCTACTCGACTACTGGGTACGACGACTGGGGTACTGACGAAGGCTACACGAACGTGAGCGTCCGTGCCGAGACTCAGTACCAGTTCACCGCAATCGGGGCCAACAACGGCAACCGAACCGGCTTTACCGGCGCGACCGAGGTCACTGAAGGACAGGTCATCGGCGAGGACGACGACGCCGCAACCGTCGAACTGGAACCGGTAACGATTCAGCAGGGCAATGGCACCAGCGGTGAATCTCGCACGCCAATGACTGAAGACGCAGCTGAAGCGGGCGCATAGCGGAGTCCCAGCGGTCGGTCGCTGGCCGACCGCCTGTTTGATCTACCTGAGATTTTTGCAGGGTTCCGTCAGCGGAGTACGTTCTAACGGTGATAGCCCTGTCAGTCAAGAAGGCGATAGCAGCGGAACGGTCACTCGGCCAGCGGATTGAACGTGCCGTTGATGTCCCACTCGTGGAGACAGTGTGGGTCGCCGGATTGTTTGGTTCCGCTGTCGGTGACGATACGCCAACTGTGTTGGTCCGGGTCCCACTCATCGACCCGCCCACACCGCTCACACTCGCGTTTGCGTGGGGTGACGATTTCAGCCATATCTGGTGCAAGCGCGTGGGTGATTATCAGGCTGCCGGTCCCTGACCGGACCGACCGGAACGATTCACAGCCGACGACGTGAGAGTGCTGTACCGACGCTGACGCCGGTAGTGCAACCGCTGGCGTGTTCAAAAGTCCGGGAGGTCGTCCGCGTCAACCTCTTCGGCTTCCCAGTCGAGGTACTCATCGGCCAGCACCTCGCAGACGACCTGTCCGAACTCGGTCAGTCCGGCGTTGATGCCCGACACGGTGCCCCAGGAGTCGATGTCCGGATGGATCTCCCGCTCGCGCCAGTCCTCGGGTAAGCCCGGAGCGTGGTAGCCGACGCGGCCCGCAAAGGAGTCCCAGAAGAAATCGAACTCTTCGATGAGCCCCAGATCCGTGACAATCTTCCACTGGTCGGCATCGAGCGACGCGTCCGTGGCCCATTCCTCGAAGGCGTCCGCCCACGCGCCGTCGTCCAGGGCCTCGGCGAGCTCCTCGCGCCGGTATTCGTCGCCCTGTACCTCCGCGTCATCGTACTCGTCGGCAGCGACGCCGGTGGACAGCTCCGGCCGCTCCGGCGTCTCAACATCGAGTGTCATAATCGTGGTACGTGGCGGAGCCGAATAAAGCTCATACTGTTGGCTGTGCCTCCGTGACAATATGCGCCACTCCGCGGTGACAAATATTTCACGGGACTACAGCCAGCAGTATCAGCGGTTCGCTTCCCCGTCAAGGGCGCGCTGTCGAAGTCGTTCACCGCGCTCAGTCTCGGTCGTCACGTCGGGAACGGGAACGGGGTTCCTGTCCTCGTCGACTGCGACGTACACCGAGTACGACTCTGCCGTCGACTCAGTCTCACCAGTTCTGAGGTTCTCTCGGGCAACTTGGAGCCGGACTTTGACACTCGTTTCGCCAGTGTCGTAGACAAACGCCTCAATGAGGGCCGTATCACCGACAGGTATCGGCCGCTTGAAATTCACCTGGTCCATCCGCGCGGTAACGCAGGTTTCGCCGGCAAAGCGCATCGCCGACATCGCCCCGAGTTCGTCCATCCACTTCAGTACGTTTCCACCGTGGGTCGAGCCCAGGTGGTTCGAATGGTTGGGCTGGACCATCCAGCGGTTCTCGATATAGGTTTCCAGTACCGTTGGCATGGCGCGAGGTTGGCCAGCACCGGGGTTGAGTCTGTCGAACGGAGTTCGAAAAGGTGACTATGCCGAAACGTACTGCGCTTCCCACTCCTTTCGGGCATCGAGTTCGCGCTGGCCACGCTTGGTCAGCGTGTAAAAGTTCGTTCGGCGGTCGCGTTCGCCCTTCTCGATGAGTGCCTTCTCAACGAGCGTGTCAAGGTTCGGATACAGTCGGCCGTGGTTGACCTCGCTCTCGTAGTAGTTTTCGAGCTCTTCCTTGATTGCTAACCCGTGGGGCTCGTCAAGGCCTGCAATGACGTACAGCAGGTCCCGCTGGAATCCAGTCAGGTCATACATCGTATATCCGATACAGTTTGACCCCGTACATATCAGTCTTTTGAATCAGTAAATCTATTGTGTATTTACAAATTCCGCCCCCGTCCAGTAGTTACCACGGCATCTGTGGCTGTATTAACACAAGAGTGGGTAATAGCTTCGGCACGTATCGAGAACATACAACGCCGCGGACATGATTTTGGTCGCCGTTTCTCGGCGGTCACCCGGACCCGACAAGGGTAAAGGAAACGAATGTGTAACGCGGGTGATGACCGAACACGCGGAGTCGGCGGCAGACGAGTTCCCGGAACCGTCAGGGGCGGGACGCGTCGATGTCGTCGGAACCGCTCACGTTTCCGAGCACAGCGTCACGGAAGTGGAATCAGCGATTGAAGAATCCGAACCCGATATCGTCGCCGTCGAACTCGACGAGGGCCGGTATCGCCAGATCAAGGGCGAAACACCTGATGATCTCGATGCGAGCGACCTCCTGCGCGGGAACACCGTCTTTCAGTTCCTCGCGTACTGGATGCTGTCGTACATCCAGACCCGGCTGGGTGACCGGTTCGACATCGAGCCGGGTGCGGATATGAAAGCGGGTATCGACACCGCCGAACGGCTCGGCCTCGGCGTTGCACTCGTCGACCGGGACATCCAGACGACCGTCCAGCGGTTCTGGGCGCGGCTGACGGCCGTTGAGAAGCTCAAACTTGTCGGCAGTCTCGCAGCCGAGATGGGGCCGCCGTTGACCGTCGGACTGACCATCGGTGCTGTCTTCGGCGGGCTGTTTGCGGTGGTCGCCGGAGCCTTCGGTGGTCCGTTTATTGTCCCGAGTGGAGCTCTTTCAGTTTTGCCGGGGGGTCTCGGCGGAACGGTTGAGGGCCTGCTCGATACGCTGTTGCTCATCTGTGTAGCCGCGGCCGGTATCGGAATCCCCATCGCCGCACTGCTGGTCCGGTTCCGCGGTGAGGCCGACGTGGAGGAGTTCGACATGGAGAAACTGACCGACACTGATGTCGTTAGCGCGATGATGGAGGAGTTCCGTCAGTTCTCCCCCGGCGGCGCAGAGGCACTCATTGATGAACGCGACGCGTTCATTGCCCACCGACTCATCGCTCTCCGCGAGGCCGGCTATCACGTCCTCGCTGTCGTCGGGGCCGGCCACCGCGAGGGGATTCAGGGCTATCTCGATGACCCGGAGACGCTCCCACCGATGGAGTCGCTCACTGGAACTGAGGGCGGTCGTCGCGTTTCGCTGTACAAACTCGTCGGCTACGGCTTTGGCGTCGTCTTTCTCGTCTTCTTCGGCCTGCTCATCCTCGGTGGCGCGAGTCAGGCCGTCCTACTGCAGCTGTTCGTCGCCTTAGTCGCCGTTAACGCCGTGCTAGCCGGCGGGCTAGCGAAGGTGGCCGGTGCACACTGGTCGAGTGCGGCCGCCGCCGGCGCGTTCGGCTGGCTGACGAGCCTGTTTCCGTTGCTCGCGGCCGGCTGGTTCGCGGGCTACGTCGAACTACGGTATATCTCCGTCAATATCAGCGATATCGCGACGCTCAATGAGATACTCAACGACCAGGAATCACCGGTGATGGACCTCGTCAGCCGGATGCGTGCGGTGCCGTTGTTCCGCCTGATCCTCGTCGTCGCGCTGACGAACGTCGGCAGCGCAATCGCCTCCTACGTCGTGTTCCCGGTGCTGATTCCGTACATCTCCTCGGACATCGGCGGGATGCAAGGTGTCTCGCGCTTGCTCTGGCAGGGTGTCCGCGAAGGGACCCAGATACTCGTGGGGGTGCTCTGATGGCGGGTCGACGACAGCGACCCACCACGGACCGAACTATCGGTGGCCTCAGCTTCAGCCAGCGCGAACTCCGGGACCTTCTCGTCGCCTGGCTCGCGCTCGGACTGGCGTTTACCTTCTTCCTTGAACGACAGTTCCGCCGCATCGTCTTCGGCCAGTTCGGCGGCCTCTCCGGTGCCGAAATCGCCAGCACGTTCGCGGTCAGCCTGCTGACGGTCGGCGTCGGCTTCCTGCTACACGAACTGGCTCACAAGGTTGTCGCCGTCCGCTTCGGTCAGATTGCCGCATTCAAGGCCGATTACCGGATGCTCGGATTTGCAGTTCTGGGCGGCCTCGTCGGCTTCCTGTTTGCCGCGCCGGGGGCGGTCGTCCACCGTGGCCGACTCACAGCGAAGCAACACGGCCTCATCGCCGTCGCTGGGCCGGTAACGAACCTCGCGCTGGCTGTTGTGTTTCTCGTTCCGTTCTTTCTCACCGCATCTATGGGCATCGGAGGATTTCTCCGGGAACTCACAGAGATGGGTCTGCAGATCAACCTCCTGCTCGCCGGCTTCAATATGCTGCCCTTTGGCCCGCTCGACGGTCGAACGGTTCGAGAGTGGAGCACGCCGGTGTTTCTTGCCGTTGCGGTGCCGTCGATTCTGCTCGGGGTCGGCGCGCTGTTCGTCCTCTGAGCAGTCGGAGCGCTCCGGCGGAACGACGCTCTTTTGCCCCCGCCACGCACGCTCTCGGGTATGACCGACAGTGAGTCCGAGGCCGACGACGCCGACAGCGAGGAGGGACTGACCTACGCAGAAACCGGTGTGGACATCGACGCCAGCGAGGCGGCCACGAAGGCGCTCATCGGCGCGGCCGGCGAGTTCGAGGGCGACTACGCGGGACTGGTAGACATCGGCGACCAGTACCTCGCGCTCGCGACGGACGGCGTCGGAACGAAGCTCCTCGTCGCCGAGGCCGTCGACGACTACTCGACTATCGGCATCGACTGCATCGCGATGAACGCCAACGACCTCATCGCGACTGGTGTCGAGCCGGTCGCCTTCGTCGATTACCTCGCAGTCGAAACGCCCGACGAGAAGACGAGCGAGGACATCGGCGCAGGGCTCCGGACAGGGGCCGAGCGAGCCGACGTGGCGCTCGTGGGTGGCGAAACCGCCGTGATGCCGGATGTCATCAAGGGGCTGGACATCGCCGGGACCTGCGCCGGACTGGCACCGAAAGACGCCGTCTTCCCCGGTGAGGCCGAGGCCGGTGACGCTATCGTCGGCTGGCCGTCCTCAGGCATCCACTCCAACGGACTCACGCTCGCTCGTGAGGCGGTCACGCAGGACCACGAGTACACCGACCCGTTCCCGCCGAACCCTGACACGACCATCGCCGAGGCACTGTTGACGCCAACGCGGATCTACAGCGAGGAGCTTGCGCCGCTTCGGGCCAGCGAGACCCACGCAGCCGCGCACGTCACCGGCGGCGGCTGGACAAATCTCACGCGGATGGGGAGCTATCGGTACGAGATTACCGACCCCTTCGAGGCCCAGCCCGTCTTCGAGTTCGTCCAGGCGGAAGGCGAGGTCTCTGACGAGGAGATGCACCGGACGTTCAATATGGGGACCGGGTTCGTCGCTGCGGTCCCCGAGGCCGACGCTGCGGAGATTGTCGCCGACAGCGAGGGCGCTCGCGTGATCGGGGAAGTGGCTGACGGAGACGAGGCGGTTGCGATTCGCAACCTCGAACTCACCGAGTAACCGATTTGGGGCGCTGACAGAAGCCGATCAGGCGGACAGGATGTCTTTGCCGGCGGTTTCCTCCGCAATCCGAATCTGGAGTGCCTGTCGGATGTGGTATCTGGCCGCTTCACTTTCAGCGGTTTCGAGGGCCTTTTCGAGTTCGGTATACAGTGGGTCGCTGGGATTGGCCATATGCGTACGTCTCTCGTTAGTGAGAATAGACATATACCCCTGACACTGTTTTCGGTATTAAGTCCCTCCTACGGGGATTACGGACCCACTATCCCTATTTGCGTTTGTGAGAATTGGAGTTAGCTGACCGTACGCGCGAGGTCCGCTTCGGTTATGACACCGATAGTTTCCCCACCTTCGACAACCATCACAGCGGCATTGTGGTTCAAGTAAGCGTCGACTTCGTCGATAGGAGCGTCGGGCTCAACGGTTGCGATAGATTCGTTCATTACTTCAGCCACGGGGAGGTCGCCGACGTTTTCCTCGGGGCGCTGTCGGATGTCGGAGTTCCCGATGAGTCCCTGCGGTGCCCCGTCACGGATGACGGGGACTTGCGAGTACCCTTTCTCGTCCATCAGGTCCTTCGTCTGGTGGACGGAATCGTCGGGTGCGACGCCAACAACGGGAGAGTTCATCAGGTCGCGGGCCTTGATGATACCGCCTTCGGCCTCTTCGAGGGCGGTCACGATCCGACGGAGTGTCGACAGCCGCGGGTCCACGTCGCCACCTTCGATACGAGCGATAAGGGGTTGAGAGACGTCAGCCCGTTCCGCCAGTTCGCTCTGAGTTAACCCGAGTTCGTTGCGGCGCTCCCGCAGATCCTGTGGCGTCGGTAAGTCCATATCCGCTAATTACCAGAGGTAATATAAAAAGCCCACGGCTACTGCGGCGGGCGAATCATGTGGAGCGCGATTATGCTTCGGCTTCGGCTTCGTCCTCGTCGGCTTCGGTCTCGAACACCTCAACGACTTTCAGCGGGACGTCCCGAAGTGCGCCGCCGATTTCGCTTTTGGCGATCCGCTGTGCGTGTTCGGGGGATTCGGCGTTGAACACATCCATCTCAAGTACCAGTCCGACGAGCGCCGTGTCGGCCGCGATGAACGCCGAGTCGAACGGTTCGCCACAGGCCGGACAGCCGGTCGCACCGACTTCGACCTCAACGTAGTCCATCTCGGCTTCGTTGAGTCGCTTCCCCGCTTCGCTCACTGCTACACCGATAGCGTCGTCGATGTCGTCTACGTCACGAACCAGCCAGGCTGCTTCCATCGCCACGAGGTAGTTCATACACGAACTCTCGTGGTCCGACTATTCGATAGTTTTGATTCGCCGCTGTTGCGCACGTCACCATTACCATCTCTATAACTTATGCGAACCAGCTATCTGACTCATACTCCCATTATGTCTAATCGGGAGATCAGTCGGGTAACAGTCCGGTCTTTCATGCATCTCAGCAAACCGCAAGACAGCGGCCCATTAGTTCATCATAATCAATACTGCGCAACTGAAATTCGGCAACAAAGCTTATATACTAGACTCACTCTGGAACGACCGAGGAAGATGGTAGCTCGACTGTACTCCGCAACGCTGTTCGCACTGTACCAACTCACCCTGCTGCTGGGCATCATGCTGCTGCCGGTGGCAATGCTCACAGAGCAGTTCGGACTCCGGCTGCCGATGGACCGGGCCGTGTCGGGACTCAACGAGGCCTACGACCAGGCGAGCGCGTAAGACGAAGCAGCCGACTGAAGACCTGCCCGCAGTGGATGCCGTCAGGTCTATCAGGAAAAGAGGTTTTATCAGCACCCGACTAGTATCCCACAGTAATGCGAGATATGACTCCGGGGCCGGACCTTTCTGGACCCCAGGCTGCCGACGAGTTCCAGAGTGACCCGTACGCGCCCGAAGTCGGCGAGCTCCCTGAACAGTCCGCACAGGATTCGGAGAAGGTCAACAAGACCGGGACGACCACCATCGGCATCAGTACGTCCGACGGCGTCGTCATCGCGACGGACATGCGTGCCTCACTTGGCGGTCGCTTCGTCTCGAATAAGAACGTTCAAAAGGTCGAGGAGATTCACCCCACGGCGGCGCTAACCCTCGTCGGAAGCGTCGGCGGCGCACAGTCATTCATCCGGACGCTTCGTGCGGAGGTCAACCTCTATGAAGCTCGGCGCGGCGAGGACATCAGTATGAAAGCCCTCTCGACGCTGGCCGGCAACTTCGCTCGCGGCGGTCCCTTCTTTGCGATCAACCCCATCCTCGGCGGCGTCGACGACGACGGCCACCACGTCTACTCCATCGACCCGGCTGGCGGGGTCATGAAAGACGACTACACTGTCACCGGCTCCGGGCTCACCGTCGCGTACGGGACCCTCGAAGACCGCTACGAGGAAGACATGACCAACGAGGAGGCAAAAGAGGTCGCTGCTGCCTCCATCAAGGCCGCCGCCGAGCGTGACACCGGCTCCGGTAACGGCATCTACCTCGCCGATGTCACTGCCGACGGCGTCGATATCAACGGCTACGACTTCGACGAACTGCTGTAGCGGCACGCGACATAATTGTTGCAGTCAAGTCTCGTCTCCGACCCTGTTTTCACTGCCGAAGTCTGCGATATTTTAGCAGTTCGACCAGAGAGTCTGAACGGCAGGCGGACGCACCGTCGTGTGACCTGAGTGGAACTGTGGAAGCGCGTGAAATAACCATTAATCGACAAGTATAGGTAGGTGGTCTTAATAATGTTTCCAAATGACACTTTCCGATGTAGCTGTTCACCTTGCATCTCAGGCTGGAGTTAAACCGCTTCTCGGTACCCTCTACAGCCGGTATCGCAACTTCTCCTATCGGATTGCTGGTGAGACGTACGCAGTTACGGTCGGCGATGTCAGCACAGAGTTTCTGATACCGACCTACAACGAATTTACCGACCTCTGGAAGATAGATGAACGGCCGGTACTCGCCGATCTACTGGGGGAACTTCGGCCCGACGACGTGTTCTACGATATTGGAGCTAATATCGGCCTGTATGCCTGTCTGGCATCACAGGTGACCGACAGCCCGGTGATCGCATTCGAGCCACACCCTGACAACGCCGAGCGGTTGCGACAGAATATGCAACACAACCGGACCGATATCTCGCTATTCGAACACGCACTGGTCGATGAAAACGGTGAGGCAGAACTCTCCATTACGCTCGAAAAAGTCGGTTCAGCCGGGCATTCACTGGTGACGACAGCCAACACGCACGAGACAATCACAATTAGCAAGCGACACGGCGACGAGTTCATCGCCGACAACCAACTGCCGACACCAACCGCAATTAAAATCGATGTCGAAGGAACGGAGGGCGCTGTTCTCAATGGTCTCTCGACGACGCTTGACCAGCCCTCGTGCCGACTCGTCTACTGTGAAGTCCACGGAAACCGACTCGAAGCCAATGGCCACTCCGTCGCTGGCATCCGGAGTCAACTGGAGGGCCATGGTTTTGCTGTGGCCGAACGGGTCATCCGTGACGGCAAGGGCGACACATTCCTCATCGGGAAGAAGTGAGGGCCGAACGAGAGAATTATACGGTCGGCTTCCGCATCGCCGGTATGGAACTGTTCGGGACCGCGGGAATCCGCGGTGATGTCGTATCGAAGGTGACGCCGGACCTTGCACTGCGAGTTGGACAGGCGACTGGCCGAGACGGCGAGACGTTCGTGCTGGGGTACGACGGGCGCGTAACCTCGCCAGCACTCGCTGATGCGATGGCCGCGGGACTGCAAAGCGCCGGCGCGCGCGTCGTCAGAATCGGCCGCGTACCGACGCCGACGCTGGCGTACGCCTCGCAGGGCCGACACGGCGTGATGATTACCGCAAGCCACAACCCACCGACCGACAACGGCATCAAGCTGTTTGCAGACGGCACCGAATACGGCGACGACGACGAGACGCGCATCGAAGGGCGAATCGAGGGCGGTTCGACGCCGACAGCCTGGCGCGACTGGGGCGACACGGAGTCGGTCGACTACCTCGACGAGTATCGAGGCGCTGTCGCCGACTACGCCGAGTCGCTCGGTGGCGACCCGTCGAGGCTGACAGTCGCCGTTGACTGCGGGAACGGCATGGCCAGCGTGGCGACGCCGCAGGTCCTCCGGGAACTGGGTGCCGACGTGCTGGCGACGGAGGCGAACGTCGACGGGACCTTCCCCGGCCGTGAGAGCAAGCCGACGCCGGAGACGCTGGCCGATTTCCGCGAGTTCGTCGCCGAATCCGACGCCGACTTCGGGTTCGGCCACGACGGCGACGCTGACCGTATCGTCGTCGTTGATGCCGACGGCGATGTCATCCACGAGGATACGATACTCGCGATGCTCGCCGAACACTACACGCGTACTGCGGACGTTTCGGACCCTGTGGTCGTAACGACGCCCAACGCCTCTGGCCGCATCGATGAACGGGTCGAAGCCGCCGGCGGCCGTGTCGAACGCATCCACCTCGGCTCGCTCCACGTCGGAATCGCCGACGTTCGCGCGGACGCGACCGACGAAACTGAGGTCGTCTTTGCCGCAGAACCCTGGAAGCATATCCACACCGCCTTCGGGGGCTGGATCGACGGCGTTGCTAGCGCAGCCGTGCTGACGCGCCTGTTCGCCGGAGAGAGTGTGGGCGACAGGCGGGCTGTCATCTCTGAGCGACCCTATGAGAAAGTAAGTGTGGAGTGCCCCGACGACGCCAAAGCCGAAACGATGGAGCGACTGGAATCCGACCTGCCGGACGCGTTCCCCGAGGCCGACGTCTCGACCGAGTACGGCGTCCGACTCTCCTTCGACGACGGGTCGTGGACGCTCGTCCGGCCGAGTGGCACCGAGCCGTACGTCCGGGTGTACGCAGAGAGCGACGACATCGACGCGCTGGTCGCGGACACCACACAGGCGGTCCGTGACGCCGTCGCGGTCGTCAGTGCCGCTGACGCCTGACGCCCGAGCACCGACTGCTACCGAGACCGATAGAATTTCTACACGGCCCTTCGACGCCCAGTGCATGGAGGACCTCCTCAACGCAGCGAGAGACGCCATTGACGAGGCGTACGCGCCGTACTCGGAGTACACGGTCGGCGCGGCGCTCGAAACGAGTGATGGAAGCGTCTACACCGGTTGTAACATCGAAAACGCCAACTACAGCAACAGCTTGCACGCCGAGGAAGTGGCCATCGGTGCGGCTGTCAGCGACGGGCACCGGTCGTTCGAACGCGTCGCTGTCACCTCTGGCAAGCGAGACGGCGTCACTCCCTGTGGGATGTGCCGCCAGACGTTTAGCGAGTTCTGTGACGAGTCGTTCGAAATCATCACTGACGGCGACGAGCCGACGGTGTACGAGCTCGGGGAGCTTCTGCCGACGACAATCACCAGCGACCATCTCGACAAATGACAAGCGATAGTGAAGACCCGAACGACGACGTACAGTACCATCTGGAAGTAGGCGAGGACGACGTGGCCGACAGCGTTCTGCTGCCGGGGAACCCGGAGCGTGTCGAAAAGGTCGTCGACTACTGGGACGACCACGACATCGTGGCCGAACATCGCGAGTACCGCACAGCAACGGGCACTCACGACGGCACGCCAATCTCCGTGACCTCGACCGGTATCGGCGGTCCGTCGGCCGCTATCGCACTCGAAGAACTGGCCCGCGTCGGCGCTGACTCCTTTATTCGGGTCGGCTCCTGTGGCGCAATCCAGGAGGAAGCCAGCATCGGCGACCTCGTCATCACAACCGGCGCAGTACGACAGGAGGGGACCAGCAAGGAGTACGTCCGAGAGGACTATCCCGCCAGCGCCGACCATCGGATCGTTTCGGCACTCGTCGCCGCCGCCGAGGAACTCGACTACGACTACCACCTCGGCGTCACCTGCTCGACGGATAGTTTCTACGCCGGGCAGTCACGCCCGGGGTTCGAGGACTTCGAGGCCAGCGGCAGCGACGAACGCATCGCGGCGCTTCAGGAGGCCGGCGTCCTCAACTTCGAAATGGAGGCCGCGACGATTCTCACGCTCGCGAACCTGTACGGCCTGCGGGCCGGCGCTGTCTGTACGGTGTACGCCAACCGCGTTACCGGCGAGTTCCGCACTGAAGGGGAGCGCAAAGCGGCCAAATGTGCCAGCCTCGCCGTTTCGTATCTGGCGGAGATGGACGCGGCTGTCGAGGAAGCTGACGCCGATGGGTGGCACGCCGGCCTGTCTATCGACCGCTAGGTTTCTCTACGGCTGTAGCCGCGAGCGGCCGCTGTTACAGTCGGCGGTGCAGTACAGTGGGAGGGAGCAGTTATGACTGTGGATTCAGTGGCAGTCGTGGCGCGGTAAAGATAGCATACCGCGCGAGCGGAGCGAGCACGGTTTCACTCCGAGCGCGCTCGCAGAGCGCGACTCGGAGGGCGTTTTTAGCGTAGATTTTTGCAAAGGGGGTTCCCGCAGCACCGCAGGCGCGAGGAAACCCCCCTGCAGTAAAAAGGTACTCGCTACATGTCAGGCCAGGCCTTGGCGGCCCGACCGACACCAGTCATGTCGTTGATCCAGCGGGCGGCAATCGCTTTCTTCAGCAGTTTCGCGGGCATCCCGCCGAACGTCTCGATAGGCATGTTCACCACGTCGTGGGCGACGGCTTTCTCGCCGACCGAAACGACCGTGCCCTTGTCCTTGTGGGTCCACGTCTTCAGCGGCTGGCCGCGAACCGCACGAGCGAGGTTCTCACCGGCGACTTCGGCGGCCTGCCAGGCGGCCTGCGCGGTCGGCGGGGCGGGCTGGTCGCCCGGCTGGTCAATCAAAGCCGAGTCGCCGATCGCGAAGACGTGTTCGTCCTCGGTCTGGAAGTTCCCTTCGGCGTGGACGCGGTGGTTGCGCTCGTCCTTGTCCAGATCGACGTCTTGCATACAATCGCGGCCGGTGATGCCGCCCGTCCAGACCAGTACGTCGTAATCCAGTTCGTCCTCGTCGCCGATGTAGACC